>JBILYQ010000269.1:0-3339 GCA_044377655.1 Flavobacterium sp. | reverse complement strand
TCTCAATGAATTTAAAGGTTTTGAATACCAAAACAATTCAAAATCTTCAAACTGCTTTTCAAAATCATCTTTAATTTGGGCAAAAGTTTGCTTATTATCTTGATAAATAGAAACATTTTTCAAGGTTGCAATCAGCCATTCACCTTTTTCTTTTTCGACTATAATTTCTAAAGTTTCGCGTTTATCATGAAAAGTCATTTTCGTCATTTCCCACGAATTTCCTTTTTTGGATTTTGTGAATGTTTCCGATAGTGGCTTTCCTCCCATCCAAACAATTTTTGCAGAAGGCTTGGTATTGAAATTTTTTTCTTTTTCCAAACTAGAAATGATATAATCTGAAGATATCTTGGTATTTGGGATTTTGAAATCAAACCATTCTTGAAGTTCATAATCAAAACAAATGCCGTGCATATAATTAAACAAGGATTTCTTCAAACCAAAACTAAACTTATCATGATTGATTCCCGTTTTGTCTTTGAATTGAATGTCATTATTGGCAAACGTAATTTCATTTATTTCTGGAATTACGCCAAATTCTTCGGGAAACATGCCAACAGGACTGTGCGCAGTCATGGCAAACTGATGCCAAAAACCCGATTGCAAAATCCCCAATTCAAATAGCTGACGCACCATTTCTAAACTGTCAACAGTTTCCTGAACCGTTTGTGTTGGATAACCATACATCAAATACGCATGAACCATTACGCCTGCTTCAGTGAAATTTCTAGTTACTTGCGCCACTTGGTCTACGGTTACACCTTTCTTTATCAGTTCCAATAATCTATCAGAAGCAACTTCCAATCCGCCAGAAACAGCAATACAACCCGATTCTTTAAGCAAAATACACAAATCTTGAGTGAAACTTTTCTCGAAGCGTATGTTTGTCCACCAACTTACAGTTATTTTTCGTTTGAGGATTTCCAAAGCCACTTCTCTCATCAATGCTGGCGGCGCAGCTTCGTCAACAAAATGAAATCCATTTTCGCCAGTTTGTGTAATGAGTTCTTCCATTCTATCGACCAAAAGCTTGGCTGCTATAGGCTCGTAAAGTTTGATGTAATCTAAAGAAATATCGCAGAATGTGCATTTTCCCCAATAGCATCCGTGTGCCATCGTAAGTTTGTTCCATCGTCCGTCGCTCCACAAACTGTGCATTGGATTCGCAATTTCAATGACCGAAATGTATTTGTCTAAAATCAAATCAGAATAATCAGGCGTGCCGACTTCACTTTGTTTATAATCGTGTTTAAGTGTATTGTTTTTATAAACAACTTTGTCATTTTCCAAAAGAAAAGTTCGTTTAAACTCATTATCAGTTGTCAAGTTGCAATTTTTAACCAATAATTCAACTGGTAATTCTCCATCGTCAAGTGTTATAAAATCAAAGAATTCGAAAACTCGAGCATCTTTCAAATCTCTTAATTCCGTATTTGGAAAACCACCGCCCATAGAAGTTTTGATGTTTGGAAATTGCTTTTTAATAAATTGCACACACCGAAAAGCACTGTATAAATTTCCTGGAAAAGGAACCGAAATGCAAACCAATTTTGGTTGTACTAGTTTTAGTTTTTCCTCAAGAATTTTTAGTGAAATAACATCAATATATGTCAAATCCTTTTGCAAATATTGGTACATTTCATCAAAGGAATTTGCACTGCGACCCAAACGTTCCGCATAACGGCTAAAACCAAAATTTTCATCAACACATTCAACCACAAAATCTGATAAATCTTCCAGATATAAAGTGGCGAGATGCTTGGCTTTGTCTTGCATTCCCATGGATCCAAAAGCCCATTCCATATCGTCCAATTGCGAAAAACGAGAAGATTCGGGAAGGAAATTTCCAGAGCAAATTTGTCGAGCCAATGTTGGATTTTTTCCTTGAAGAAAAGCAATCGTTGCATCAATGGTTTTGATATATTCGTTTTGTAGCGATACAATTCTTTGTATGTTTTCGGATTTGGACTTTGCGTTTTCTTCCGAAAAAAGAAACATATCCGAAACGCCTTTTTTTGAAAATAATTCCAAAATCACTTCAATACCAAGATCCATCTGGAAGGTTGAAATATTTTTGGTATTCAAAAATCCTTTCAAATAAGCCGTTGCGGGATATGGCGTATTGAGTTGTGTAAATGGAGGCGTTATTAGAAGGATGTCTTTCAAGAAAAAAAGTTTTTGCAAAAATAACCTTTATCTAATAATATCAGCATTAAATTTGAAATGTTATCTTCGCAAAAAAAATGATTAAGCACATTAAATTAGCTTTATAAAATAAATATGTAATGTTTTTCAATTCCCTTCATTTTGCGATTTTTTTGCCTTTGGTTTTCATTCTGTATTGGATATTAGGACGTTCGTCCAAAAAAATGCAAAATATTGTTTTGATTTTGGCAAGCTATTATTTTTATTCTTGTTGGGATTGGCGCTTTTTATTTTTATTGATTTTCTCCACATTTTTGGATTATTTCACAGCAATAAAGGTGGAACAAAGCAAAAATGAAACCCATAGAAAAGTCTGGTTTTGGCTAAGTGTAAGTGTCAATTTAGGATTTTTAGGGATTTTTAAATATTATGATTTCTTTGCTGTTTCAATGGCAAACATGGTACAAAAAATGGGTTTTCAGGCCAGTCCGATTTTGTTAAAATTGATCTTACCCGTTGGTATCTCGTTCTATACTTTCCACGGATTGTCCTATCTGATTGATATTTATTTGAAACGCATCAGGGCAGAACGCAATTTCATAGATTATTCTTTGTTTGTGAGTTATTTTCCGCTTTTGGTTGCTGGTCCGATTGAGCGAGCAACGCATCTTTTACCACAAGTAAAAGTGAAAAGGGATTTCAATTATGAGCAAGCAAAATCGGGAGTAAATCAAATTTTATGGGGATTATTCAAAAAAGTCGCCATTGCAGACACTTGCGCCACGTATGCCAATGCAATTTTTGATAATTATGAAAGTATGAATTCGCTATCCTTAATTGTTGGCGCTATTTATTTTGCATTTCAAATTTACGGAGATTTCTCAGGCTATTCTGATATTGCTTTGGGAGTTTCAAAACTATTTGGCATTGAATTGTTACGAAACTTCAATTACCCCTATTTTTCGAGAGATATTGCTGAATTTTGGCGTCGTTGGCACATTTCATTGTCGTCTTGGTTTCGAGATTATGTATATATTCCTTTGGGGGGAAGTAAAGGTAGCAAAGTGATGCAAGTACGCAATGTTTTTGTAATTTTCCTACTGAGTGGTTTTTGGCATGGTGCCAACTGGACTTTTCTGGCTTGGGGTGCAATTAATGCACTTTATTTTTTACCTCTATTATTATTGCACAAAAACC
>JBILYQ010000055.1:0-9925 GCA_044377655.1 Flavobacterium sp. | reverse complement strand
TGAACCCAATGACCCCCATGAAGAGGCGCAACACATGTCGTATAACGAATTGCATGCCCGTGTTTCTAAAATGGCTAACGTATTGCGCGAGCAAGGAATCACAAAAGGAGACAGGGTTTGTATTTACCTGCCAATGATCCCAGAATTGGCCCTGTCTGTTTTGGCTTGCGCCCGAATAGGAGCGATACACTCCGTTGTATTTGCAGGGTTTTCATCTACTGCTGTTGCGACACGAATCAATGACAGTGATTGTAAGATGGTTATCACGTCTGACGGTGGATACCGCGGAAACAAATCAATAGATTTAAAAGGAATTATTGATGAGGCTTTGGAGAAATGTCCTTGCGTAACCAATGTATTGGTAGCGAAAAGAACCCATACTGCCATCAATATGAAAGAAGGTCGCGACCAATGGTTACAGCCGTTATTGGATTTAGCTTCGGATAACAATGTGGCAGAGATTATGGATGCTGAAGATCCTTTGTTCATTCTTTACACTTCAGGGTCAACAGGTAAACCTAAAGGAATGGTGCACACTACAGCTGGATACATGGTATACGCTGCCTATACCTTCAAGAATGTTTTCAACTATGAAGAAAACGATATTTTTTGGTGTACGGCAGATATCGGTTGGATAACTGGCCATTCGTACATCCTATATGGCCCATTGTTGAATGGCGCAACTACGGTTATTTTTGAAGGAGTGCCTTCCTATCCAGATTTTAGTCGTTTTTGGGAAGTGATAGAAAAACATAAAGTGACACAGTTTTACACGGCACCAACAGCCATTCGGGCATTGGCAAAAGAACGGATTGAATTTGTTCAAAAATACCCATTACAATCCTTGAAAGTTATTGGCTCGGTGGGAGAACCTATCAATGAAGAAGCTTGGCATTGGTACAATGACCATGTGGGAGGAAAGCGTTGTCCTGTAGTAGATACTTGGTGGCAGACAGAAACTGGTGGAATTATGATATCGCCTTTGGCTTTTGTTACCCCTACCAAACCTACTTATGCTTCCTTACCATTACCAGGAATACAACCCGTTTTGATGGATGAGAAGCGCAACGAAATTGAAGGTAATCAAGTAACGGGAAGTTTGTGTATCAAATTCCCATGGCCAGGAATAGCTCGAACCATTTGGGGAGATCACCAGCGGTATAAAGAAACCTATTTCAGTGCTTTTCCAGGAAAGTATTTTACTGGAGACGGTGCCTTGAGAGACGAAGTGGGTTACTACAGAATAACGGGACGTGTAGATGATGTGGTAATCGTTTCGGGACACAACCTTGGTACAGCTCCAATCGAAGATGCCATCAATGAGCATCCAGCGGTGGCAGAAAGCGCTATTGTTGGTTTCCCACACGATATCAAAGGAAATGCTTTGTATGGTTTTGTGATTTTGAAAGAAACTGGAGAGAAACGAGATAAAGCAAACTTAAGCAAGGAGATTAACCAGCATGTTTCTGATCATATTGGACCTATTGCCAAGCTTGACAAAATTCAGTTTGTATCAGGATTGCCAAAAACACGCTCTGGAAAAATCATGCGTAGAATTCTGCGCAAGATAGCCGAAGGTGATTATTCCAATTTTGGAGATACTTCCACGCTATTGAATCCTGAGATAGTGGATGAAATAAAGGAAGGCAGATTATAATCTAACAACACTCAATTGCAAGAACTGCTTTATACCTCAAAGGATAAAGCAGATCTTGTTTTAGGGCAAAAAAAAACGATGCTTTTTTACTAAACGGTATCAAGAATACATCATGTGGTAATCATGTAATAATTTTTAAGCAATTATGTAACCTTTGTTTGAGTACGATTTCCTAATTTTACTAGATTATGAAAAAGAATTCTGTGCTGTTACTCGGTGGTGGTTTGGCTGGCTTAATTGCTGCCATTCATCTGTCGAGAATAGGAATACAAGTGACGGTTATAGAACGTAATGGATATCCGAAACACAAAGTGTGTGGAGAATATATTTCCAATGAAGTCTTGCCCTATTTGGAATGGTTGGATTGTAATCTTGCGCCTTTAAGTCCGACCGGCATCACCCGATTACAGTTTTCCACAGCCAAAGGAAAATCCATCTGGAGTGAATTACCACTTGGAGGATTTGGAATAAGTCGCTATGCTTTGGATTCTTTTTTGTGCAAGAAGGCAATTGACAATGGCTGTAAAATCATTCACGAAACGGTAGAAAGTGTTACATTTGAGAACGATATGTTTGAAGTGATCACCACAAACGCCAACGTCTATAAATCTAAAATTGTCATTGGTGCTTTTGGGAAACGCTCTAATATAGACCAAAAAATGAATAGGGATTTTATTAATTATAAATCGCCTTGGCTGGCCGTAAAAGGGCATTATTTGGTGGACTATCCAAATGATTTGGTGGGCTTGCACAATTTTAAAGGTGGCTATTGTGGGGTTTCACAAGTGGAGAATAAGGTTGTCAACATCTGTTATTTGGCAGATTATGATACCTTCAAACAGTATAAGAATTTGGAAGAATACCAACAAGCCGTGGTGGCGCAGAATCCGCATTTAAAGACCATTTTTCAAAATGCAAAGTTGCTGTTTGAAAAGCAGTTAACGATAAGTCAAATTAGTTTTGATAAGAAGCAAGCCGTTGAAAATCATGTGTTGATGATTGGCGATACCGCTGGTTTGATACATCCTTTGTGTGGGAACGGAATGGCGATGGCTATTCATAGTGCCAAAATTGTTTCGGAATTGGTGGCCGGATATTATGCCGATGCACAACCAGACAGAGCAAAGATGGAGTGGAAGTATGCTAAAGCATGGGATTTAAACTTTAAAAGTCGCCTTCGATTTGGCAGATGGCTTGCTTTACTTTTCAAAAAGCCTCTGCTGTCGGAAGTCTTATTGAATCTACTGTTGTACTTTCCTTTCTTATTGCCCATCATCATTAAAAAAACACATGGCAAACCAATAATTCTACCCAAATAAATGGCGATAAATACAAAATACCGAACCAATGCAACGGAAATCATGGATGATTTCACTATGGAAGGTGAAATTCTTAGAGATGCGTTGGATAAAATAGCCAAAATTAACAAGCTATTAGGAGGAAACCAACTAACTTTACAAGGAGTGCAACAACTTCTGGAAAGTGTTTCCAAAATAGAAACCATTGTAATTGTAGATGTGGGTTGTGGCAATGGTGACATGCTTCGGACACTAGCGGAATATGGAGATAAAAACAATCTCGATTTGCAATTGATTGGAATAGACGCCAACAAATTCACAATAAATCATGCCGTCAATTTGTCTCATAATTATCCCAATATACGTTTTTTGTGTGAAGATATTTTTGATGAAGCTTTTAGTAAATTAAAATACGATATTATACTGTGCACATTGACATTGCATCATTTTAAAGACAATGAAATTGTAGACTTGATAAGCGTGTTTGAAAAGAATTCAAGAATAGGCATTATCATCAACGATTTGCAAAGAAGTGCTTTGGCTTATAGGTTGTTTCAGGGGTTGTGCTTTGTTTTTCGATTAAATGATATGTCACGAGAGGATGGGCTTACGTCCATTTTGAGAGGCTTCAAGAAGTCGGAGTTGAAATGGTTTTCTGAGAGTTTAAATTTTAAAAAATATAGTATTCATTGGAAATGGGCCTTCCGTTATCAATGGATAATTCAAAAAATATGAGTGTAAAGATAAAAGCAGTAAGCAAACAATTGCCAAAATATTCTAGGTCAACTGAGGAAATACTACCCTTTTTAGATGCTTGGTTGTTGGGGCAAGATGAAAGATTTATACGAAAAGTAAAAAAGATATTTGAAGGTGCGGCAGTAGACAATCGTTATTCCATCATGGATCCAATAGAAGTTTTCACTATGACCTCCTTTGAAGAGCGGAATGATATTTATGTTCGGGAAGTTATTGATTTGGGCGAGAAAGTGCTGGAAAAAGCATTGCAAAAAGCCGATTGGCGTCCTGAGGATTTGGATTATATCATTACCGTTAGTTGCACGGGAATCATGATACCTTCTTTGGATGCTTATTTAATAAACAAGTTGAAATTGCGTCAGGATATTGTTCGATTGCCTGTAACAGAAATGGGATGTGCCGCTGGAATTTCGGGTATTATCTATGCAAAAAACTTTCTACAAGCTAATCCAGGCAAGCGAGCCGCCGTAATTGCTGTAGAAAGTCCAACCGCTACCTTTCAATTGGACGATTATTCGATGGCAAATATTGTAAGTGCAGCCATATTTGGAGATGGTGCAGCATGTGTGCTGCTTTCATCACATGATAATGATGAAGGTCCTGAAATTATGGCGGAAGAGATGTATCATTTCTATGATAACATCCATATGATGGGTTTTAAATTGACGAATTCTGGTTTGCAAATGGTTTTGGATATTGAAGTTCCTGAGACGATTGCCTACCATTTCCCTGCAATCATCCATCCTTTTTTAGAAAAAAACAACATGACAATAGAAGATATGGACCATTTGATTTTTCATCCTGGTGGCAAAAAGATTGTTCAAACAGTGGAAAGTCTGTTTTCGGATTTAGGTAAAACCATCTATGACACCAAGGAAGTGCTACGTTTGTATGGCAACATGTCAAGCGCTACTGTATTGTATGTTTTAGAGCGTATTATGGACAATAAACCACAAAAAGGAGAAAAGGGATTGATGTTGAGCTTTGGACCTGGTTTTTCAGCACAACGCGTTTTATTGCAATTTTAAATCAAAATATTATCCTATGCTGCAAAGATTTTAGGAATTATTTAAATAGATTAGAAACATTTAATTGATTAATTTAAAATGAAAAGATGTTAAAAGAAGACATTATATCAAAATTACCTTATTCCAAACCTTTTTTATTTGTTGATGAAATTCTCAACATTGATGAAAATGGGGTAGAAGGCATCTATACTTTTGATGAAAATCTTGATTTTTATAAAGGACATTTTAAAGACAATCCCATTACCCCTGGTGTTATCTTAACAGAGACGATGGCACAAATTGGGCTAGTTTGTCTAGGAATATACCTAATGAATGATAAATTAAATAAAGATACTGTAATTAGCATGACTTCTAGTGAGATAGAATATATAAAAATTGTTTTTCCAAAGGAGACAGTAAAAGTATTTTCTGAAAAAATATATTTTAGATTTGGTAAATTAAAGTGTAAAGTTGTTATGCAAAATGAAGCTGGAGAAGAAGTATGCAGCGGAACAATCTCAGGAATGATACTATCTTAAATTATGGAAAGAAGAGTTGTTATCACAGGACTTGGTGTTGTCGCTCCAAATGGTGTCGGACTTGATGCATTTACCTATTCAATCAAGAATGGGATTTCTGGCATAGCGCATGATATTGAACTTGAAAGGCTTCAGTTTTCATGTCAAATTGCAGGTAAACCAAAAATAAGTCCCGAATATGCGTTGAATTATTTTACAGAATTGGAATTGAGAAATTTTAATTCCACTGGTATTTTGTATGGTGTTATAGCGGGAATTGATGCATGGAAAGATGCAGGATTATCTATGAAAATCAATGATGAACCCGATTGGGACAGCGGGACATTTTTTGGAACAGGCACTTCTGGAATTGATAAATTTAGAGAAAGTATTTATAAAATTGATGCTTTTCAAACCAGAAGATTAGGAAGTACAGCCGTGGCACAAACAATGAATAGTGGCGTAAGCGCCTATTTGGGAGGAAAATTGGGTTTAGGAAATCAAGTTTCTACAAATTCATCAGCGTGTACCACAGGAACGGAAAGCATCTTGATGGCCTTTGAACGCATCAAATCGGGTCAAGCCAAACGTATTTTAGCTGGAAGCACAAGTGATTCTGGACCCTATATTTGGGGAGGATTTGACGCCATGAAAGTATGTACTTTCAAGCATAATGAAACACCTGAGCAAGGTTCAAGACCAATGTCTACAAGTGCCTCTGGTTTTGTTCCAGGAAGTGGTGCTGGAGCTTTGCTCTTGGAAGATTTAGAAACAGCTTTGGCTCGAGGCGCTAGAATATATGCAGAAATTTTGGGTGGAAACCTAAATTCTGGTGGACAGTGCGGAAATGGGTCAATGACAGCCCCAAATTCAGTTGCTGTTAAAAAATGTATTAGAATGGCAGTTGAAAATGCAGGAATTGATGCTATGACAATTGATTTAATTAATGGTCATTTGACAGCTACTTCAAAAGATGGTTTAGAAATTTTGAATTGGAGTGAAGCTCTAAATAGAAAAGGAAAAGATTTTCCATATATAAATTCATTAAAATCGATGGTAGGTCATTGTTTATCAGCTGCAGGAAGCATTGAAAGTGTTGCAACTGTAGTGCAGTTGCATCATGGATTTATTTTTCCAAACATCAATTGTGACGATTTAAATCAAGAAATAACAGCAATTATCGATAAAGAAAAAATTCCACAAAAATGCATTGAAAAAGAAATTACAATTGCCGCAAAAGCAAGTTTTGGATTTGGAGATGTAAATGGATGCATAATTTTTAAAAAGTACAGTTAAACTATGGAAAAAGAAACAACTATTGAAAAGTTAAAGAATATTGTTAAGCCTTATATCAAAGATCAAGAAGGATTTGAAAATCTGACCGAAGAGACGGACTTTATCAATGATCTTAAAATAAATTCGGCAAATTTAGTGGATATTATATTGGACATTGAGGAGATATTTGAAATAGAAATTGACAATTCGTTAATGGAAAAAATGTTAACCATTAAAGCAACATTAGAGATTATTGAAACAAAATTATCTGAAAAATGATTGGAAATGACATTGTTGATTTGACTTTAGCCAGAAAAGAAAGTCGTTGGCAACGCAATGGTTTTTTAGATAAACTCTTTACGGAAGAAGAAAAAATACTGATTTACAATTCGTTATATCCCGAAACTATGGTTTGGAACTTGTGGAGTAGGAAGGAAGCTGCTTATAAAATTCACAACCGTAAAACAGAAATTAGAACTTTTAATCCAAAGAAGTTGGAGTGTTTTGATGTAACAAATAATGATGGGATTGTTTATGGAAAAGTAGTTTGTGAAACGGATGTCTATTTTACAAAAACAATGCTCTTTGATGACTATATTCACACAATTGCAGTAGATGATAAAGCTAATTTTAATCATGTTCAGTTTTTGGAAAACACCAATAGAATTTGTAAAAAAAATGGAATTCCTGCTTATTTCGATACCAAAAAACAATTATATAAACCAGTTTCCATAAGTCATCATGGAAAATTTAGGGCAATAGTTTCTTTTATTTAAACCCTAATCTAAACTTCAATTTTAAGAAAAGTATTGCTACAGAATAAGCATCATCAGAAGCAGTAACCCTTTCGTTTTGGGGAATTTTATAGATTTTGCAAAGATCATCCAAAGAAAACATTTTATTTGTAATATCGTTCAACTTTTGATGCATTATTTCTATATCCAACGCTTCATTTTTTAATCTTCCACAATTGGCTTTTTCTAAAGCAAAGTTGATCATTTCAATATCAAAATGAATACGATGTCCAACCAAAACAGCATTACTAACGTATTCCACAAAGGCCTCAATAGCTTGAATTTCGTTTAGCTTTGGTTGTTTACTTTCAATTAGAAATTCATTCGACAACCCATTGTCATGCAAGAATTTATATTGTAAAATAACAACTTCAAAATTATCTCCAATAATGATATTGTCATTCACAACTGCAATAGCTCCAAAAGATAAAATAACGTCTTTGGTTGCATTTAATCCAGTTGTTTCAGTACTTAAAATAACATACCTATTAGATTTTCCTGAAAATTTTGAAAGATATGATTTCCAAAATTCAGGGTATTCTTTATTTATATTTTTTATCCAACCTATCATTAGCTATGAAAATTGTGTCAATTGAAATTTATCTTTTATTAAATCCTCTAAGTCTTTCATTGGTAACAAAGCACTTTTAAGTTTCTCTTTATCAACTTTTGAAAGCTCTTCAAGATTGATGTATTGACCGGAACTATCGTTTTTTAATCCTTCTAAGGTTCTAAATTTTGAGAGTGTCAAAAAGGCGTCTGAACAACTTAAATAAACTTCCGAAAATTTAGGATCAACCATCGCCAATTGTTTAAATCTTAAATAAGTATTGTTTATACCTCTAAGATTTAAGTTTATCGCAAGTAGTCTTGCACCATCAACTAACGGCATCAAAGCTTTATTTTTTATATCAAATTTGCCTTTGTTTTCACCTTCTTCTTCAACATTGAATTTTTTAAAGAAATTTAGAGGAGACGGTTTTTTAAGAGCATCATTACCTAAATAATCAAAAAACAAAGCATTGTTACTTGCATTTTTGAAAATAACATCTGTCAAAGTATCTTCAATTTTTGCCTCGCCAAAGGCAATCTCATAATCAAAAAAGACACTGCTTATTGCATTAGATTTTTCTCCAGGAGTTTTCATCCAATTATCATATTGTTTTATCCAATCTGTCAAGGATTTACACCACATCATATTGCTAGCCATATGCTCATTTGGGCAAAAACTAAAACCTACTTTTTCAAGTGTAGAAGTCGTTCTTTTACTAAGTTTTATGAAATAATCTTTAACATCTCTGTATTTATCAGCAGCAACATCTTCAAATACCAAAATACTATCTTGGTCGGTTAATAAAAGTTGCTCTTTTCTTCCCTGACTTCCAATACTTAGCCAAGCAAATCGAGCAGGAGGTGAGCCTAAATCCAAAATAGCCAATTCCACTGATCGTTTTATTATAGCAGAAATTATTTCGCCAGATATATTATAAATATGAGGTAATGGAATATTTTTAGCGATTGAGGATTGAATTAAATCTGTCAACTTTTCTCTAACTTGTTTTAATTCTTTAGCTGTTAATGAACGTTTTATTTCTTTAATTAAAATTCCAGGATTATTGGCTTGAGCAACAATCAGATCATGTTCTGAAATAATTCCTCTTATTTCGGATTTGTCCGATCCGTCAAAAGTAACGCACAAATGTGTAACATTGTGTTTCAATAATAACAATTGAGCTTCAGCTACCGATACATTTTCAGGAACGGTGATTACTGGCGATGACATGATTTTATCTAGGCTGGTTGATATTGGAAATCGCCCAGTGACTATTTTTGTTCTAAAATCGGTATCGGTCACTATTCCGATTGGGTAATTTTGTTCAGTAATTATAACGCTGTCAATAAGATTTTCTGTCATCAATTGCGCCGCATCTTTAACTATTGTTTGTGCAACTATTTTTAGTGGCGTCTTGTTATAGGATAAGGATTGAAAATATTGAATTTCATTTGACGAATTTTGCTCAGTATAAACGTTATCCGTAATAAGTTTTCCTCTGTTTTCTTTGTCTAAAGGATTTCGAGTATTGGTTGCAAAACTCTCTAAAAGGAAATCAAGAACTTCTGTATTTTGAGCAACAAATGGTTTAAAAGCAACAATTGGAATTGCATATACAATGCTTTCTTCGCGTGCTTTTGCAGTCATCATATAATTATTCTTAGCAAAAAAAGGTCGCAAACCAAAAACTTCGCCAGAATAACATTTGTTTAACAATGTTTCTTCGGCATCTGCTACTACAGAAAGGTTGATGACACCAGAAGCAACTACATAAAAACTGTCATGAAGTTTTTCATTAATTTGGAATAAAGTTTTGTGCTTTTCCAAACTTACAACTTTAATACTTGTTGCAATCATGTTTAACTCATCGTTTGACAAGTGATTAAACGGAGGATATTCTTTTAAAAAATCTGCTAATCGTTGTGCAATTGAATTATTCATAATAAAATGATTTTAATAAATTAGTTATATATTAAAACCTTTTACAAAAATAACAAATGAATAACAAAATTTGCTTTTTTTGTATACTAAATGATAGAATATAGTATAATATGTTGCATTGTTATA
>JBILYQ010000268.1:0-3372 GCA_044377655.1 Flavobacterium sp. | reverse complement strand
GATGATTATTTTAGTTGGTATGAAAGTAATAAAACTAAAATACATCCAATAATTCTGGCTGCAGAAATGCATGAACGCTTGGCAACTATTCATCCTTTTATTGATGGAAACGGCAGAACTTCGCGATTAATAATGAATTTAATTTTACTTCAGAATGGTTATGTTATTGCTAATATTAAAGGTGATTATGATACTCAAATGAAGTATTATCACGTTCTAGAAACAGCTCAAACTTCTAACAATAACGAGGATTTTTTATTATTTATTGGACAAATTGAGAAAGAAAGTTTGGAGCGTTATTTAAAAATTATTTCTCAATAAAAAAACCATTTGAAAATTAAAATGAAATGGGTTTTATTTTAATTTTTTGACTCTTTAATTCTTATTCTCTAGAAGTGGTACAAACTTAAAATCTCCAAATTCATGTTTCTCAAATTGGGTTTCGTTTTTACGAATGAGCAATGTCATTATTTGCTCTTTTTCGCCAACAGGAATTACAAGCCTTCCTCCTATTTTCAATTGTGCCATCAATGGTTGCGGAATAATTGGTGCACCAGCAGTAACAATAATACTGTCAAAAGGCGCATGATTTGGTAACCCTTTATAACCATCGCCAAAGGACAAGTGCTTTGGACGAATGCCTAATTTTGGTAACAAAAGTGACGTCGTTTTAAACAATTCATTTTGTCTTTCTACTGAATATACTTTGGCGCCCATCAAGCACAAAACAGCCGTTTGATATCCCGAACCTGTTCCAATTTCGAGAATTTTATCGTCTTTTTTAATATTTAGCAACTGGCTTTGGAAAGCCACAGTATAGGGTTGGGAAATAGTTTGCCCAGCACCAATAGGAAATGCCTTGTCTTGATAGGCAAAATCTTCAAAACTGGAATTCAAAAACAGATGTCTTGGAATTTTTTTAATAACTTCCAAAACGTTTTTATCTATAATTCCTTTCTCTTCTAGTTGTTTTGTAAGTTGATTTCGAAGACCTTGATGCTTGGAAGTATCTTTCAATTTGGGTTGAGATTTGTTTTGGTAAAAATAGCAAACTAAAACCTATTTTAAATAACGAATTTTATTTTTTTGGCGAATTAAATAATTGTGAATTATCAATTATCAGTTGTCAATTATTCCTATTTTTGTTGAAAATACATTTTTATGCTAAAAGTTGGCGTTTTGGGTGCTGGTCATCTAGGAAAAATACATTTACGATTATTACAACAATCTGACAAATATGAATTAGTAGGTTTTTATGATGAAAATCATGAAAATGGTGCTAAAATAGCCGCTGAATTTGGTTATAAACAATTTGATACTATTGCAAAATTAATTCATGCTGTTGATATAATTGATATTGTAACTCCAACGCTTTCTCATTACAAATGTGCTAAAGTTTCCATTAAATCGGGGAAACATGTTTTTATTGAAAAACCAATTGCAACAACAGTTGAAGAAGCGGAAGAAATCATTGCTTTATCCAAAGAATACAATATTAAAGGTCAAGTTGGTCATGTGGAACGCTTTAATCCTGCTTTCATAGCAGTGAAAGACATGATAGAAAGTCCAATGTTTATTGAAACACACCGTTTGGCCGAATTTAATCCACGTGGCACAGATGTTCCTGTAGTTTTAGATTTGATGATTCACGATATTGATGCCATTTTGAGTGTTGTAAAATCAAAAGTAAAAGCCGTTCATGCCAGTGGCGTTTCCGTTTTAAGTCAATCGCCAGACATTGCCAATGCTCGAATTGAATTTGAAAACGGTTGTGTTGCTAATATCACTTCCAGTAGAATTTCGATGAAAAACATGCGAAAATCTCGTTTCTTTCAGAAAGATGCTTATATTTCAGTTGATTATTTAGACAAGATTTGTGAAGTTGTAAAAATGAAAGAGGCACCCCAAGTTCCTGGTGATTTTGACATGATTCTGCAAAATGCAGAAGGCGAAAAAAAACAAATCTATTTTGCCAATCCAGAAGTTTCCCCAAACAATGCCATTTTGGATGAATTGGAATCTTTTGCTGATTCTATTGTAAACAATACAACTCCAATTGTAACTCTAGAAGATGGAACAGAAGCATTGCGAGTGGCTTATATGATTATTGATTCGATGGAAAATAAAAACTAAAACAAACTTATAAAATATATAATGAAAACAATAGCAGTAATTGGTGCAGGAACCATGGGCAACGGAATTGCTCACACCTTTGCACAAAATGGTTTTATCGTAAAATTAATCGATGTTTCCGAAAAATCATTGGAAAAAGGAATGGCAACAATCGCTGTAAACCTTGATAGAATGGTTACAAAAGGAACCATCACACAAGAAGATAAATATAAAACCATTGGAAACATTATAACCTATACAGATATCAAAGATGGCGTTGTTGGAACCGATTTAGTAGTTGAAGCTGCTACGGAAAACATAACGCTAAAACTAAATATCTTCAAACAACTTAGCGAAGTTTGTGATCACAATACCATTTTGGCAACCAATACTTCTTCCATTTCCATCACTCAAATAGCAGCGCAAGTCGTACATCCTGAAAGAGTAATCGGAATGCATTTTATGAATCCAGTGCCGATTATGAAATTGGTTGAAATTATTCGTGGTTACACAACTTCGGATGAAGTGACCAAAGTAATCATGGATTTATCGATAAAATTAGGAAAAACACCAACCGAAGTAAACGATTATCCAGGTTTTGTGGCCAATAGAATTTTGATGCCAATGATAAATGAAGCAATTGAAACATTATATAATAAAGTTGCTGGTGTTCAAGAAATTGACACTGTAATGAAACTCGGAATGGGACATCCAATGGGACCATTACAACTTGCCGATTTTATTGGATTAGACGTTTGTCTTTCCATTTTAAACGTGATGTATGACGGTTTCAAAAATCCAAAATATGCGCCTTGCCCACTTTTAGTAAATATGGTAATGGCCAGAAAATTGGGTGTAAAATCGGGAGAAGGTTTTTATGATTATTCTGAAAATAAAAAAGCAGAGAAAGTTTCAAAACAATTTAATTAGTAAAAAGCCATTAGCCATTAGCCATTAGTTTTAAAATTATTGCCTTTTGTCTATTGCCTAATCAATCAAATGGCAAAAATAATTCCATTCAAAGCTGTCCGTCCCGTTGCTGATAAAGTGGCATTGGTTACCTGTAGAAATTACGATGATTACAGTCCAGCGGAATTGGCTTCTTGGCTGGATTTCAATCCTTATTCCTTTCTTCATGTTATCAATCCTGCCTATGTTCATTCACAAAAAATCACTTTGGACAAGCGTTATAAAGGAGTAGCACACAAGTACCAAGATTTTAAAAATGAAGGTGTTTTTATTGAGGAAAACAAACCTGTT
>JBILYQ010000054.1:0-10021 GCA_044377655.1 Flavobacterium sp. | reverse complement strand
GGACTGTGATTGCTTGCAGCGCTTTGAATCACTTCGGGGAAAAGTGCTATTTGTTTTAACAAATCTTTCTCTTTTTGATGAAGCTCAAGAGAGTCGATATCGAAAGTTATATCAAAATCGGCTTTGCGCAAGATGGATTGAATTCTGGCAAAAGTATATTGAATAAATGGCCCTGTGTTTCCGGCAAAATCTACAGATTCTTCTGGATTGAAAAGAATTTGTTTCTTAGGATCAACTTTTAAAATATAATATTTCAAAGCACCAAGCCCAATTATTTTATACAATTTGGCTTTTTCCTCATTAGAATAGCCTTCTAATTTTCCAAGGTCAGTAGAAATTTTTTCTGCAGTTCCTGTCATTTCTTCCATTAATTCATCGGCATCGACAACAGTTCCTTCGCGAGATTTCATTTTTCCGGAAGGTAATTCGACCATTCCATACGACAAATGGTAGAGGCTTTCCGCCCAATCAAATCCAAGTTTTTTTAGAATCAAAAACAATACTTTAAAATGATAATCTTGTTCATTACCAACAGTGTAAACCATTCCGCCAACATCTGGAAAATCTTTCACACGTTGAATAGCCGTTCCAATATCTTGAGTCATATAAACCGCGGTTCCATCAGACCGAAGTACAATTTTTCTATCCAAACCATCAGGAGTTAAATCAATCCAAACCGAACCGTCAGAATCTTTTTCGAAAATACCTTTTTCCAATCCTAATTGCACCACTTCTTTCCCTAATAGATAAGTATTGCTTTCGTAATAATAATTATCAAAATCTACTCCAAGGTTTTTATAAGTTTGAGCAAAACCGTCATAAACCCATTGGTTCATGGTTTTCCAAAGTTCGATGATTTCAGGTTTTCCTGCTTCCCAATCTAAAAGCATTTGCTGAGCTTCTAAAATTATTGGCGCTTGTTTTTTTGCCTCGTCTTCTGATTTTCCTTGTGCAATTAATTCGGCGGTTTGTTTTTTATATTCTTGGTCAAATTTTACATAAAAATTCCCAACCAGCTTATCGCCTTTTAAACCTGAATTTACTGGCGTTTGCCCGTTTCCAAATTTTTGCCATGCCAACATCGACTTGCAAATATGAATTCCTCTATCGTTGATGATTTGGGTTTTGTAGACTTTTTTGCCGGAAGCTTTGATTATTTCGGCAACAGAATATCCTAAAAGATTGTTTCTAACATGACCAAGATGCAATGGTTTGTTGGTATTTGGCGACGAATATTCCACCATAATAGCTTTTTCATTGGCAATTGGAGAAAGAAAACCGAAACGCTGGTCGTTTCTAATTTCCTTGAAGAAATTAATATAGTAAGAATCTGAAATCACAATATTCAAAAATCCAGAAACTATATTAAAACGTTCTACTTCTTTCACATTTTCAATCAAATAGTTGCCAATCTTGGTTCCCAATTCTATCGGATTGCCTTTGATTAACTTCAACAAAGGGAAAATAACCATAGTAATATCACCTTCAAACTCTTTACGTGTCAATTGAAATTCCACTTTATCCGTAGTAATATCAAATAAATCCTGGATTGCTTTTTGGATTTGTGGTAAAAGAATTTTAGAAACTGTCATGATTATTCATTTTTAAGTGTGCAAAGATAATCAATAATGCATGATTTTATTTTAAGAGTGCTTAAGAATAGAATTTAACAAATAAAAAATAAAAATTTTAAGCTTATATGTAAGATATTTATATTTTATTTATACTAAATAGTGTATTTCATCGATTTTATTTGCATTTTAACGATAATTATATCAATATTTGTCTTGTCAAAAAAAAAATAGAAACAATGAAAAAATTATTACTATCGTTCGGAATTTTATTTTCAGTGTTGAGTTTCTCTCAACCAATTATTGTTAATTCCACAAACTACACAGTTCCACAATTAGTGAATAATGTGTTAATCAATTCACCTTGTGTTTCGGCAACAAACATTACTTGGAGCACTGGTACAAATTTTGGCTCTTCAAATGGAATTGGATTTTTCCAGAACACGAATTCAAATTTGCCGATGCAAAGCGGTGTTATTTTGAGTACTGGAAATGCTACCAACACACCAGGACCAAATAACTCAATGTTGAACGATGGATCGTCATCCTGGACTGGAGATGCAAGTTTGGAAGCAACACTTGCGGCAGCAGGAATTCCGATGACATCTACCAATGCTTCTGTTTTGGAATTTGATTTTACACCAATATCCCCAAACTTTAGTTTTGATTTCATTTTTGCATCCGAAGAGTATGGTAATTTTCAATGTCAATTCTCTGATGCATTTGCATTTTTACTGACCAACCTAAATACAGGCGTAACAACTAACTTAGCTGTTGTTCCTAATACAACAACACCTATTTCAGTAGTTACAATTAGAGATTTTATATATAATTCCTCATGCGCATCTGTAAACCAACAATACTTTGGCAGGTTTAACGGCGGTTCTGCTGCTGCAACTTCTGCTATCAATTTCAACGGACAAACTGTTTTGTTAACGGCGGGTTCTGTTTTAACCCCAAATACTCCTTATCATATTAAACTGGTTGTTGCAGATAGATCTGATTATCAATCAGACTCTGCTATATTTATTTCATCTGATAGTTTCAATATTGGACAAGACGTTTTGGGACAAGATTTAACAGTAGCCAATAATACTGCCATCTGTTCTAACGCTACTTACACTTTAAATACAGGATTAAATCCTGCAAATTACACCTTTACATGGTCGCAAGGCGAGGGAACGATTGCAGGAGAAGTTGGTCCAAATCTCACTATTACACAACCTGGTATTTATAGTGTCACTTATACAAACACTTTAGACAATTGCATTCCGCAAACGGACTATATTACTGTAGAAAACACTTCTGAATTAACAATTCTAAACCCAAAAAATTTATACAAATGTAATACAGGAGCAAGTCAATATACTTTTGATTTATCTTTAAACACCGCAATTGTTACCACTGGATTACCTGCAACAACGCAAGTGTCTTATCATGCAACTTCAGATGATGCAAATAATAATATAAATCCATTACCTAGCAATTATTCAAGTGCTGTAAATCAAACCATTTATGTTAGAATAGTATCTGGAAGTTCTGGTTGTGTGTTTGTGAAAAGTTTCCAATTATTGCTAACGGTAGCACCAGTAGCGTACCAACCATTGGATATTAATAAATGTGTAAATCCAACAGTTACTTCAGCATTATTCAATTTGACTACTCGTAAAAACAGTATTTTGAACGGACAATCATCAACCTTGTATTCTGTTAGCTATTTTACTACACTTTCAAACGCTAATAACAATATCAATGCAATAAATCCTCCACAAAATTATGCCTCTGGAAATGCCGTAATTTATGCAAGAGTGCAAAATGTATATGACCCAACTTGTTTTAGTACAACTTCATTTAACTTAGTTCTTTACATAAACCCATTGGTAGATACATTAGAAAACGTAATTGTTTGTGCAAATTATGTTTTGCCTGAATTAACCAATGGATATTACTTCACTGGAAATAATGGAACAGGAACACCTCTAAATCCTGGTGATATTATTACTCAAACACAAACTATTTATATTTTCAATCAACCAGAAGGGCCAGGCACTTGTCAAGCTGGCAGTCAGTTTAAAGTAACAATAATTGACCCTGAAACTTTGTCGCCATCAGATGTGACAAGTTGTGGACAATACTCATTACCTGCATTAACTTATGGCAATTATTATACAGGACCAGCTGGAACAGGAAATCAAGTGGCTCAAGGTACCGTTTTAACAACATCGCAAGATTTATTTTATTATTTTGTGGCGCCAACTGCTCCATTCTGCGTAATCGACACTGAATTTAATGTGACTATTAATCCTTCCATTTCTGTTGGAGATAGAGAAGATGTATTTAATTGTACATCGTATACTTTGCCAATTCTTACCGTTGGAAACTATTATACAGCTCCACAAGGGAATAGCGACCAAATTGCTGCTGGAACAGTAATTACTACTTCACAAACAATATATGTTTATGCAGAAACAACAAGTGCTGTTGTTTGTTCTGATGAGGATAGTTTTGAAATCTTTATTGGTATCTATACCCCAACAAACATTGCTCAATGTAATGGTTATACTCTTCCTGCCTTGCCTATTGGAAACTATTATACTGGTGCAGCTGGTACTGGAACAGTAATAACAGCTGGAACAGTAATTAATGAAACTACTACTTTATATGTTTATGTTCCAACAACAGGTAGTAATTGTACTGATGATATCCATTTTAATATCAGCATTTCTCAACCACCAGTAGATATCTTGGTAGATCAATCGGCATGTGACAATTTTGTACTTCCTGTACTAACAAATGGAAATTACTTTACAGAAGCGGACGGAACAGGAGTTCAGTTAAGTGCTGGTGATGTTTTGACTGTAACTCAAACGTTATATATTTATAACCAATTATCGTCAACATGTTCTAATCAATCTAGTTTTACCATAACAGTAAATCCATTGCCACAAATTGACTCTAGAGGCGATGTAGATGTATGTAATGCTTATGTATTGACTCCTTTGACTAATGGTAACTATTTTACTGAACCTAATGGAATGGGAACATTACTAGCTAATGGTTCGATTATAACTAATTCACAGACTATATATATTTATGCAGCAACAAACGCAACGCCTCCTTGTATTCTTCAAAACAGTTTTAATGTCAGTATATTTGTTTTTCAAGCAGACAACCTTTCCGATGTAGTAGCGTGTGATAATTATACCTTAATGCCTTTAACTAATGGCGACTATTATACACAAACAGATGGTCCACACGGAACAGGAACCCTATTACATGCTGGCGATGTGATTAGTACATCAACAACATTATACATTTATGTTGAATCGGGAGAAAGAAGCAATTGTTCTGATGAAAACATATTCAACATAACAATAAATCAAACTCCAGTTTTAGCTCCGATAGCAAATCAATATGCATGTAACTCGTATACTTTACCTGCACTCGCAGTTGGAAACTATTATACAGGAACAAATGGAACCGGAAATCTAATGAATACAGGAGATATCTTAACTTCCAGCCAAACTATATATGTGTATGCACAGACTAACACAACTCCAAATTGTACTGTTGAAATGAGTTTCACTGTTACTATTTTTAATGTGGATGTCAACCCAAATGTCACTATATGTGAAGGGTATGTACTACCTGCTTTAACCATTGGTAATTATTATACTGGTCAAAATGGTTCTGGCGTAATGCTTCCTAATGGTGCTGTAGTCTCAACTTCACAAACCGTATATATCTTTGCTCTTTCCCCTTTTAATCCTACTTGTAGCGACGAAAGTTCATTTATTGTCACAATTATCGATACTCCAATTGCAAATTTAGTTCCAGCAAGCATAAGAACAGTTTGCGATGAAGATGGAACAAATGACGGTATCACATCATTCAATTTAACCGATTTAAATGCCACAATTCTTGGAGCACAAACTGGAATCGAATTCAGTATTGCTTACTTTGAAACTTTTGCGGATGCAACAACTGGTACAAGTCCAATTACAACAACGGAACTTCCAACTGTATATGTTAGAGTTAGCAATTCGCTAGCACCAAGCTGTTTTGATATAAAACCATTGGTGATAATTGTAAAAAAATTGCCGGAACCATCTCCAGCAAATGGAATTATTTGTTTTGATAGTGAAACTGGAACACTTTTAAATCCTTATACAATATTTAGCGGTTTAAGCGGTTCAAATCATTCATTCCAATGGACTAATGAAACCGGTGAAGTTGTTGGGTCAGGAAGCTCATACCAAGCAATACTTCCAGGGAATTACACCATAGTTGCAACTAATACCGCTACAGGTTGTACATCTGAACCAGTTGTAGTTACTGTAAGTCCATCTGAACCAGCAATTGTTACTTATACCGTAAGTGAAGATTTTGCAGACCAGCAAACATTAACTGTAGTGGCTACTGGTGTTGGTGGTAACTATGAATACCAACTTGACGGAGGCCAATTCCAAGACAGCCCAATATTCGAAAATGTTACCTCGGGCGTTCATACCCTTTTTGTTAGAGATAAAAATGGTTGCGGCGAAACAACAGCTCAAGCTATAGTGATTAACTACCCTAAATTTTTCACTCCAAATGCAGATGGATACAATGACACTTGGAATATTAGAGATTTAGCAAATCAGCCAACTGCAGTAATTTCCATCTACGATAGATTTGGAAAGTTGCTAAAACAAATAAAACCTAGCCGCGAAGGCTGGGACGGAACTTACAACGGTTCTGCAATGCCTTCAACAGATTATTGGTTTATTGTTAATTATATTGACGAAAATCAAAAAAATCAGGAATTTAAAGCCCATTTCGCCATGAAACGTTAACAACCTACTACTTTTAATGGACAAAACTCCCAAGAACTCTTGGGAGTTTTTTTATATTAAAATTGTTGCAAAAAAAATTTTGAAATAGTATTCTAAACCATTTATCAAAACAGAGATTTGTAAATAAAGCAACTATTGAAAAATGGGATAAATAAAAAAGTCACGCTAAAAACGTGACTTCTGCTATTTATGAATAGTACTAAATTACCATTTTATTATTGCACTTGCCCAAGTAAAACCGCTGCCAAAAGCAGCCAGAACGATAGTGTCCCCTTTTTTGATTTTACCAAGTTCCCAAGCCTCAGTCAAGGCAATCGGGATAGAAGCCGCAGTAGTATTACCAAATTTTTGTATATTATTAAAAACCTGATCATCACTCAATCCAAATTTCTTTTGAATAAACTGTGAAATCCTCAAATTGGCTTGATGTGGAATCAACATGTCAATATCTGAGACCTGCAAATTATTGGCTTGTAAGCCTTCGTTAATCACTTCGCTAAAACGAACCACGGCATTTTTGAATACAAATTGTCCATTCATGTGTGGAAAATAACTTTCATCTTCTGGATCATTATCCGCAAGAATATCGGTTATCCAACGTCCGCCCATTCCGGGAGCTAAAACGGCTAATTCCTTAGCATGTTCGCCCTCAGAATGCAAATGTGTGGAAAGAACGCTACTTATTTCATCATCTGATCTGCTAATAACTGCGGCGCCAGCGCCATCTCCAAAAATCACGGAAACTCCGCGTCCGCGATTGGTCATGTCTAAACCAAATGATTGTAATTCCGAACCTACAATCAAAATATTTTTATACATTCCTGTTTTAATATACTGATCTGCAATAGACAAAGCATAGACAAAACCCGAACATTGATTGCGAATATCCAAAGCGCCAACGGTTTTTAAACCCAATTCTTTTTGTAAAGCAACGCCTGGTCCAGGAAAATAATAATCCGGTGAAATAGTTGCAAAAACTATAAAATCAATGTCGTCGCTACTAACTCCAGATCGCTCAATGGCAATTCTGGCAGCCTTCACTCCCATTGTTGTGGTGGTTTCTCCACTTCCTTTTACCACATGTCTTCGTTCCTTAATTCCTGTTCGTTCTTGAATCCATTCATCATTGGTATCAATGATTTTCGATAAATCGTCATTTGTGACTATATTTTCAGGAACAAAATAGCCAAGTCCCGATATTTTTGAGTGATACATATTTCGCCTATTAAATTGATAAATAATGAAACCAAAAATAATCAACTTTTCAATAAAACGATACTTGTTTCGCTTATTTTTATCAATTCCATAATTAACTTATTTGATTGATAGTCTAAACCTTTAAACAATTACGGTTTCTAAATTGGATTCCTTAAATTTGTTGATAATCTAAAAAAAGATTTTATTAAATGGATTACTTTATTATATGTATTGTTGCTCTTATTGGTTCGGCATTAACTTTATTTTCTGGTTTTGGATTAGGAACGATGTTACTACCCGTTTTTGGATTGTTCTTTCCAATTGAAATTGCCATAACTCTAACATCAATCGTCCATTTTTTAAATAATCTGTTCAAATTTTTTGTTTTTGGTAAAAAAGCGAGTGTTGGGGTTATTCTAAAGTTTGGAATTCCAGCAATTATTTTTGCTTACATTGGAGCTTCCGTTTTGAAATTATTGACCAATGGACAGCCTCTTTTTGAATATTCTATTGCTGAAAAAACATTTACAATCATGCCTATTAAACTGATTATTGGCATACTATTACTGATTTTTGCGCTTATTGAATTCATTCCAAAATATAAAAACATGGAATTCAATAAAAAATTCTTGCTACTTGGAGGAGTTTTAAGTGGCTTTTTTGGAGGGATTTCTGGTCATCAAGGCGCGCTTAGGAGCGCTTTTTTAATCCGAACCAATTTATCCAAGGAATCATTTATTGCTACTGGGGTGGTTATAGCTTGCTTAGTTGACGTTTCAAGACTAGCAGTTTATTTGCCTCAAATTATTGAAAAAGAAACAAGTATTGACTACCAACTTCTAACTCTAGCTGCTCTTTCAGCTTTTACCGGTGTCTATTTCGGGAACAAGTTACTTCAAAAAACGACAATAAAAACGTTGCAAAACTTTGTGGCAATACTGTTAATGAGTTATTCTATCCTACTGATTTTTGGTATTTTGTAAAAAACAACCGCTATCCTATCACTAAACAGGTCTAAAAATGCAGTTGTTTTTTTATTCAATATAAGTAGGTACTAAAAAAAGTAGTTGTATAAAAATAAAAGCCTTTTGACGTTTACTATTTTAAGCACAAAACGGAACTTTTTAAAAAATCATCCTTACTTTCAAAAAACAATATCCCTTTTTCATATTCAGCCTCAATTAAATAATGACTTCCCATGAAATAGCTTTTAATTACTTTGACTTTAAGTTTTGAATTTTCCACAACTCGTAACTGATGTGGATAAACAAACAAAAAATCATTTTGGAGAGGGGATTCTTCAAAATAATGCGTTTCAATTTTATTTACATCTCCAAAAAGAGAGGCTATGTAGGTGGATTTTGGATTGTCAAAAATTGCCTTTGGATGGCCGCTCTCAATTATTTTTCCCTCCGCCATAACCACTACGTTATCGGCGAATGAAAGCACCTCCATACTATCGTGTGAGGCAGTGATACAGGTGATTTCTTTTTGTTTGAGATAGGCATATAATCTTCTGCGCAAGGCGTTTTTTCTAAAAGTATCAATATGACTAAAAGGCTCGTCTAGCAATAAGACTTCTGGTTCTAAAGCTAAAACTCTGGCTATGGCTACCCTTTGCATTTGTCCACCACTTAGAAACTTGGCTTTTGTGTTAGCATATTCAGTCATTTCAACAATTTCCAATACTTCCAATATGCGCTCCTTTTTCTGTTTAGGATTAACATTGGATAAAAACTTTCCAATATTCTCAGAAACGGTTATAAATGGCATCAAATCAAAATCTTGTGCCAAATATTTCATAAAATCCATTCCAGGGATTAAATTATATTTTGGCCCTAATATCTCTTTCGTATTCCAAAAAATTTGTCCTTTATCCAAATCGTGCAATCCATAAATAAGTTTAAGCAACGTACTTTTTCCACAACCACTTTCGCCCATAATGGCTAAATTCAGGCCTTTTTCAATCGAAAAGGAGACATCCTCTATTATTAAAGATTGATGATATGAAAAAAAAATATTGTTGACCGTTAGCATAAAAATAATTGCATTTAAAATTCAAATTTACTCTAAGTTATTGTTTGAATAATGTAATTATTTAAAAAAAAAATAAAACAAGTTTAAAAATTTCTTTGCAAAAAGCAGAGTCATTTTGTTTTTATGAAAATTTTAAATAATGATTAACATACTACTATCTGTAATGGTCATGCTGCTAAACATTAAAAAAATAATGCAATTTATTGCGAATTATATATTTATAGTATTAACAATTTATTGAATAAATTTTTATAGATATTCTTTTTTCAACGTTAATAATTTAATAAATTGATACTTCTAGAAAAAAATTACAACTTAAAACAACACTAAATCACCATTACATTAACACAACATTATGGCAAAAAAGCCCTTTACTACAAC
>JBILYQ010000267.1:0-3385 GCA_044377655.1 Flavobacterium sp. | reverse complement strand
ATTGCCTATTCATTGGATAAATTATCAGAATAACACGATGGAGTTACTTTTAGAAACAAAACGATTACTGCTTCGTCCGCTGGAACTTTCGGATGCAGAAGCGATGTTTTCTATGGACAGTACTCCTGAAGTGCACAAATACCTTTGGCAAAACCCAACACAAACTGTTGAAGAAACCATCAAGATTATTGACTCCGTTAAGAAGCAATACCTTTCAAATACTATTGGACGTTTTGCCACAGTATTGAAAGAAACTGGAGAATTCATTGGCTGGACAGGAATCAAATTTGTAAATGACCATATTGAGAATGGCAACACTAATTTCTATGACTACGGCTATCGATTGCATCCTGATTTTTGGAACAAAGGGTTTGCCACCGAAGCTTCCGTTGCCTGGCTGGAGTTCGGTTTTAATCAAATGAAGATTGATAAAATGAATGCTTACACTCATTTCTATAACGGTGCTTCCAATCATATTTTACAAAAAGTAGGAATGTGCTTTATGGAAGATTATTTTGATAAAGATGGCGTTACTTGGAAATGGTGGCAGATGAGCAACCCAAATATTTAAAATTATATGAAACAAATAAAAATAGTTGGTGTTCCTGAGCATTTCAATCTACCCTGGCAATTGTGTATTGAAAACGGCGAGTTTGAAAAGGAAGACATCGACCTGCAATGGACAAATATCCCAGAGGGAACAGGAAAAATGTGCCAGATGCTTCGTGATGGAACAGCCGATATTGCTGTAATACTCACGGAAGGAATTGTAAAAGATATTGTAGCTGGAAATCCATCAAGTGTTGTACAAGTTTACGTGGAAACACCTTTAATTTGGGGAATTCATGTTGCAGCCAATTCCAAATACAAAACACTGGCAGACATTGAAAATACCAAAGCGGCTATTTCCCGTTTGGGTTCTGGTTCTCAATTAATGGCGTATGTCAATGCAGACAATCAAGGTTGGAATACAGATTCATTACAATTTGAAATCGTGAACACCATTGACGGTGCTGTTGAAGCCTTAACAAATGGCACGGCAGATTACTTTATGTGGGAACGTTTTATGACCAAACCATTAATAGATAAAGGGGTTTTCAGGAGAATTACAGATTGCCCAACACCTTGGCCTTGTTTTGTAATTGCGGTTCGCAATTCTGTTTTAGAGAATGAATACGAAACCATAGTTAAAATATTGAAAATTATCAATATTACAACCAAAGAGTTTAAGAAAATTCCAAGTATTGACAAAACATTAGCTGAAAACTTTCATCAAAAAATAGAGGATATTAAGGAATGGTTGTCTTTAACCGAATGGTCGCAAAAACCTTTAACTGAAAAAGTGTTAAACAATGTCCAAAATCAACTCTTTGACCTAAAAATTATAGATAAAAAAGGTACTTTTGCTAGGATGGTTAAATCAGTATAGCTTTCGAAGCAATGATTAGAAAATTAAATAGCATTTATAAGCAACTAAAAGCTGAAATAAAGATAAATAGTCCCTGGGATTTGATTATCATTTTTGTGCTTAATATTTTGATTGCTATTCCTGTCTTTTTAATTGCGCATCAGAATTTAGTGGATTTCAATTGGTATTTTAATTTAGATAGAATTATTCTTTTTTTATGTATCTTAATCAGTATTCAATTGGTTTTACAAGCCATGAGAAAAATAATATTAATTGCCATTTTTATTTATTTATTTGCGCTTATTTATGGAACTGTCTTTGGAAGTTATGGTTTTGGGAATGTGTTTGAAGATTACCGTTCCATGATGTATTCTATGGAAGAAAATCCAAATCCCCAAGGAATTATTCTTTCCAAATTATTGCCTTTTCCCAATAAGTATAAAATATTGAATGCTATAGAATATGAA
This sequence comes from Flavobacterium sp., assembly GCA_044377655.1. GTDB lineage: Bacteria > Bacteroidota > Bacteroidia > Flavobacteriales > Flavobacteriaceae > Flavobacterium. Next base: position 1,510 of record JBILYQ010000267.1, on the reverse strand, counting down.
AATCCAAAAGTTAGAAACTTTTCGATTATGGCAACATCAAAGCATTTTAAAAACATAAATAACTACCACGAATACTTTACTATCATACAATGTTTTGCTATTTTCAAAGAAATCAACAGTCGTTGGAATTATGTCAGCGATCCAAAAGGACGTGATTACATCGCCACAGCTTCAGAATCGATAGAATACTTATCTGGAGATTGTGATGACCATTCCATTTTAATGGCTGCTTGTATTCGCTCCATCGGAGCAACACCTAGATTAATTCACACAAAAGGTCACATTTATCCTGAAATATTAATTGGAAATAAAAAAGATTTGGAAGCCGTAAATTACCTTATCAAAGAAGTGCTTTTTAAAAACGAAAGCTTTGGAAAAAGAATTCATTATCATATCGATGAATATGGCCAAATTTGGCTAAATCTTGATTACACAGCAAAATACCCAGGCGGACCATTCATGCACGAAGAAATCCTCGGTGCATTAACATTGAATTAATTGTGTCTTAATTGCCTATATTTATTGAATAATTTATTATATTCGCCTTATAATTAAATCACGGTTCAATGAAAAAATTGATTGCCCTTATACTTCTTTTTTCAGGAATAGCTAAAGCTCAAGAAAGTAGCATTACTAATAAAAAAAATGAATTTAGAATAGATGTCTTCTCTGCAATTACATCGTCTAAAGCAAGTTTTAGTTACGAACGCTTTTTTGCTAATGACTTTTCTGTTGGTTTTAACGCCAATTTTTCTAACAGTAAAAAACTAACAGAAGACTTTGACAATGGTTACTCCAATAATTTAGCCAAATACGAATTCAATCCTTATGTTAGATATGCCTTGTCTAAAAGCAAATCACGCTATTATTTTGCTGAGATTTTTGCTTCTGCCAATGGAGGTGATTTTAAAGAAATTACACGTTTAGTTGACGAAAATAACAACGGATATTATACTACAAAAAAATCAAGTTACACCGATTTTGGTTTGGGAGGAAGTTTAGGATATAAAATGTATTTCAAAGAATGTATTGCATTGGAATTTTTGGTTGGATTTGGAAAAAATTTGACTAACACTGACAAAAGTCCAGATGTAATTTCCAGAGTAGGTATCAATTTAGGTTACAGATTTTAATTTATTAGAGATGAGAAAATTACAGTTCATAATTATTGCCACAGCAGCAGTCTTTTTTTCCAATTGCGACACGAATGACAACGGGTTTTACAATTCTGTTTTTCTAGAGTCTACCAACCTTGTTTCAATTGATGTTCAGTCTAATTATAGCGTGGGTGATAACTTATATGTTACCGCAGATTTTTCTAGATACCAACCAGAAATTGGTCAAGAAGAATTAGTTGACATATACAAGACAACTGGAAACGCACCCGAATTTACCTTTTCTTATGTTATTGAAAAACAAAATAGTAGTTCTGTTTGGGAAGTAGTTTATGTAAATGATAGCCAATTGGATGTTATTGACGGTGATGCTCAAAATGGCGCTTATGTCTATG
>JBILYQ010000053.1:0-10115 GCA_044377655.1 Flavobacterium sp. | reverse complement strand
GAAAATTGATTTCACAAAAAAAATCACCAACAAAATGAAATTTGAAGGACTAACGCTTTTCTATAAAAACGACAAACAAATTGCTTTTTTGCTTTGTGAAGATAATGATACCGACCTATTGGAATCAGGAATTTACAAATTGAGTTTAGATATTAATAAATAGAAATAAAACTGCTATTGTAATAATACTATCCATTAAAAATGACCGAAAGAGTATCAATAACAAGTGCGGCAACTACTGAAGCAAAAGCCAAGTTAAAAAATCTCGTTAATGCTGTTAAATAAAAATTTTATTAAATTTGAATTAAAAACCCGACTATTCCTAGGATTGGTCGGGTTTCATTGTTTTAAATAAAAACAATAGTGTTTATTTTCTTCGAGGTGATAATTTCTCTTGATTCGCAGGCTGCCGAGTTGGTGCACTTTGTCTTTGCGAGGGGATTATCGTTCTTGATGGCGCAATCTGTTTTTGTCTTGGAGTTTGTCTTGGGGTTGGTGTTATCATTCTAGTTGGCGCAGTTTGTCTTTGATTTGGCAAAATTGTTCTACTAGGGTTAGCCTTCCGTAAAGGCGAAACAGGTCTTGTTGTGGATGGTGATATCTTTCTATTAGGAGATTCCGGCCTTCTGAATGTTCTACCTTCATAAGTCGAATCATATCTCCCGCTCGATCTGATTCGTGTAACGGAAGACGAAATGTTTCTTCTAGTAGTATAAGTGGAATAATGTACAGGATACCTAATATGAGTGGCTCTCCTATAATAATGACTATGGTAATAATGGCTGTGATAACCCCAATAATTATAATAATAAATTGGCACCCAAGGATACCAATAGGTTGGATAAAATCCCCAATGCCATGGAGAAACATATAGTACAAAAGCGGGTGAAAATAAATGCACAATAATTGGCCAATCGTTCACATAATATACCGTGGCACCATAATCATCGATATAAGCCGAATTATTACCTACATATCCAGGATTTGGAGTTTCCGCTTTTTCCTTTCCCGATGGCTCCAAAATATAATTCTTGCCATATAATTCCTCATCGCCAATAATTTGAATAATGATCTTATCAGATTTGTTTTTATTCACTTCTATAACGGCAATATCTTGATATTCTTTGTCATTTATAGCCGTTCGAAGTACAATTGAATAGGCATTGCCCACTTTGTTACTAACCACTTCAATATAATCAACTTGTTTATCATCGTTTAAATCCAAATTATTACTCTTGGAATCTTTATCGTTTATAGCTCTTTCAAATTCTTCTAACGTTTTTGATTTTTGAAAAACTTCTAATACAGCATAAAGATTTAAATTATCACCTGGCAAACCTATGGCAATCGGTTCATCCTTAACTTGGCTAAACCCAAACAAACCTGCTAATTGTATTATAATAACAAACAGAATTAAAATTACTTTTTTCATAGTTTTAATATTTAATTTTACTACTAAATAACACTACAAGTTACAAAAAAAGTAAAAGATAAACGATCTTAAAACCTGATATTTACATATAAAAAAAGACATGAGAAATAATTTTCATGTCTTTTTTTATAATTTATGTGTTTTAAAATATTTTTTCTTTGCTTAACCAATGGATATTATTCCAAAAAAGTCAATCGAATTACTGTTCCTTTAAATTGCTCACTTTCAATTGCTACTTTACAGTTTATTTTATCCGCCAAATTCAAGACCAATTGCATTCCCATTCCCATTCCAACTTCGTTATTGGTTCCGCGTCTAGATGCAAAATTGTTTTCCCAAATATCCGAAACCATCGATGCACTCATGCCTATTCCGTTGTCACTAATAACCAATTCTTTATTGTTAAACCCAATAGTAATCTCTCCATTTAAGGGTGTAAATTTAATTGCATTGGATATAACATTTCTGATCATTACTGTTAGAATTTCTATATCGGAGTTAATTTCTTGATTGTTGTCGATAGCAACCTTAATGGTGATATTTTTAGAAACATAACTAGTTTTGTAAATTTTCAGAATAGTGTTAATTAATATATTCACATTTATTGAAACCTTGTTTTCTTGGATACCGTTAAAATTCAATTTGGCCCAACTAAATGTTGTTTCTAGCATTTCCAATACTTGAATGGACTGTTCATTTATCATATGAATAAAATCGGAGAACTCTCCTTGAGAAATTTCTTTGTCCAAAGCCATTGAAGAAACCGAAGTTAGGTTAGCTATTGGACTACGTAAATCGTGCCCCAAAATAGATAACATTCGATCGTTATTCCGATTAATGCTCTTTAATTCTTCTTGTAAAGCAATCTCTTTGTCCAAATCGACAAAAGCAACCACATGTATTTTATTAATCACCGTAGCCTTGATTTCGTACCAACGCTTGGTACCATTTTTACAGGTCACTTGCGATTTCATTTTTACAAAAACCTTTTCTTCTTCTTGCGATTCTATTTCCGCCTTATCCCAGGCTCTAATAACATTATTCCTATAAATTTCGTCTGGATAGGCATTTTCATACCATTTCTCAATAGTTGGTATTTCATCAATTGCATATCCAATTTCTTCTATAAATTTTTCATTTAAAAAGGTATTATGATGGGTACCATCTATAACTTCCGCTATAATAAAGGGATAGGGCAAAAAATCAGCTACCTTGTGAAGTTCAAATCTTGAAATATCTATTTTATCCATATTTTCGTCAATCGTAATAGCCTGCTTTTTATGTAAACAATTCAATTTTTTCCCAAATGTATAAACTATTTTTCAATCTCTCTTAAAGTTTCCATTTTCTTGTGCGCTAAAAAACCCGCAATATCTTCAAAATGTTCTTTCACTCGTTTATTTCCAAATTCAAACACTTTGGTTGCCAATCCGTCAAGAAAATCCCTGTCATGAGAAACCAAAATCAACGTTCCGTCAAATTCGCGCAAGGCATCTTTTATAATGTCTTTGGTTTTCATGTCTAAGTGATTGGAAGGTTCGTCCAATATCAATAAATTTACGGGCTCTAATAATAATTTTATCATCGCCAAACGCGTTTTTTCACCACCAGAAAGCACTTTCACTTTCTTGGTAATATCATCGCCATGAAACATAAATGCGCCGAGAATATCTTTTATTTTCGTTCGAACATCGCCCACTGCAATATCGTCAATAGTCGAAAATATAGTTCCATTTTCATCCAATAAGGACGCTTGATTTTGGGCAAAATAACCTATTTGAGCATTATGACCAATTTCAACACTGCCGCCACTAATGGCAATTTCTTTCATAATGGCTTTAATCATTGTTGATTTTCCTTCACCATTTTTACCTACAAACGCTACTTTCTCGCCACGCTCAATAACAATATTTGCATCTTTGAAAATCACATTGTCACCATATGATTTATCCAAATTCTTAACCACCACAGGATATTGCCCCGAACGAATAGCTGGTGGAAACTTCAATTTCAACGCCGAAGTATCAACCTCATCAACTTGTACAATGACCAATTTTTCCAACATCTTAACACGTGATTGAACCGCATCCGTTTTTGAAAATGTTCCTTTAAAACGATCAATAAAAGTTCTGTTGTCAGCAATCATTCGTTGCTGCTCGTCATAGGCTTTTTGCTGATGAACGCGTCGGTCTTTTCGCAATTCTAAATAATGAGAATATTTTGCTTTATAATCGTAAATTCTTCCCATCGTCACTTCAATGGTTCGGTTGGTAATATTGTCTACAAAAGCCCTATCGTGCGAAATGACAACCACGGCTTTCGCCGAATTAATCAAAAAATCTTCTAGCCATTGGATACTTTCAATATCCATGTGATTGGTTGGCTCATCTAATAAAATCAAATCGGGTTTTTGCAAAAGTATTTTTGCTAATTCAATTCGCATTCTCCATCCGCCTGAAAACTCAGAAGTCTGACGTCCAAAATCTTCACGAAGAAACCCTAAACCAGTCAATATTTTTTCCACTTCAGATTCATAATTGATTTCCTCAATGGCATAAAATTTCTCGCTTAAGTCAGAAACTCTTTCAATCAGTTTCATGTAAGCATCACTTTCATAATCGGTGCGAACCGTCAATTGCTCGTTGATTTCGTCAATTTCAGATTTCATTTTGAAAATTTCTCCAAATGCTTTGGAAGCTTCTTCCATCACTGTAGCGCCATCGGAAGCTAACAAATGCTGCGGCAAATAGGCAATGACGGCTTCTTTTGGAGCCGAAATATTACCAGTAGAAGGTTTGCTTTGTCCCGCAATTATTTTTAATAATGTCGATTTTCCAGCCCCATTTTTACCCATCAAGGCAATTTTGTCATTCTCATTGATAGCAAAAGAAACGTCGCTAAATAAAGTGGTTCCGCCAAATTGAACGGAAATATCGTTAACTGTAATCATTGTAAAATTTATTCGACTGTTGAATTATTGAAATATTAGACTTCCTGAATTTTTGGGTGCAAAGATAAAGGTAATTATGAATTATCGATTGTGAATTATAAATTAAATGGGTTGGCAAAATCGATAATAAGGTTCAGAATATGCTTTAAAACTTATTTAAAATGAAAAAAAACAACCTATTAAGCCAATAAAACAGTTTTGATAACTATACAAAATAGATTAAACCGTATTATAAAATAAAAAGATGTACGACAATTATATAAAACTACAGTAACAAATACTTTTTTATGCAACGGAGAGAACAATAGCTGCGGAGATCTGTTTTCTTTAAGCCATCGCTATAAATATGTTTAAAGCATATCGTTCAAAAATAAAAGCTAGAGGTGGGCGGCATCTTAAAAACTAGAATAAGCATATTAAAATCATCTATATTTACATTCTAATTATCGAAAATAAAAATTAATCCTATAGATTTGTTTATAAAAATGAAAAAAAAACTAACAATAGCATTCTTATTACTATGCTGCCTTTTTGTGCGGGCACAAACTAAAATCCATCAAGGAAATGGCACTTATTCTTCTAACAAGGTGCTGTATACCATAGACGGAATTAAAGTAAGAGAAGGAAATGGAACCTATTCTTCTAACAAAGTACTTTACACTTTTGATGGCACAAAATTTAGAGAAGGCGACGGAAACTACTCTTCCAATAAAGTTCTACTAACCATAGATGGTTCTAAAATCCGTCAAGGAGATGGCAGGTATTCTTCAAACAAAGTACTTTATACTATTGATGGAATTAAAATTCGCCAAGGTGATGGAGTCTATTCTTCTAACAAAGTGCTATATACTATTGATGGCAACAAAATCCGTCAAGGAGACGGCACCTATTCTTCCAATAAAGTACTTTATACCATAGAGGGCAACTTGTCTATTACCAAAATAGCGTGTTTATTGTATTATATTCTCTAAAAAAGTAATAACTAATAACGCATCTGTGAGTCAATAAACCTGTAAACCATTATACTATTTCTTTAGCTCTTATAAATAAGCTTATGAAAATAGAAAACACACTTTTGGATGAAAATCCTCAAAATTGATATTGATGTCTTGTAATCTAAATGCTCATTCTAAATTCCTCAATTACAGGATTAGCTTTACCAAAATCAGTTTCCTGAATGAATAATTCAACCGCTTTAGTATTTGATAAACTTGGCAAAACATTAGATTGATTGTTGTTCCTTATTACGGTGGGTACCCCTATTGCTTCAATTTTATTTTGAAGTGCGACAGCTAATATTTCACTTCCCGAAAATATTTTCATTAATCCCATATACTTTATTGTTTTATAATCTTTATAATTTGAGTAGTGACTTCTGTATTTATTTTTAGAAAATACAACCCTTTCGACAGAGTTTCTAATGAAATTTCATTCTCATTATTGGTTAAATTAGAATCTATTATGATTTTTCCAGAAATATCGCTTAGTTGGTATTTAGCGATATTAAATGCAAAATTACTATTTACAAAAATACTGTTTGTTGTAGGATTCGGTTTAACTGAAAAATGAATTTGTGATTGTACTACATTGGAAAGAGTAGTAACCGCAACCGTTTTGGTTACTTCATCCCAACTTTTGATGTCATTCTCTATATATAATTTTACAACATAATTTCCATCGTTTGCATACAAATGCGTTGGATTTTGTTCATTGCTAAAAGTGCCGTCTCCAAAATCCCACCACCAAGCCAAACTACCTTCACTTGTATCAGTAAAAGCAAGGGAAAGATTGGAAGGCAACCACGAATAATTTGCCAAAGGTTTGTGTTGTTTCCATAAAAATTGAACTGCTTTATTAAAAACAATAGGCCAATAGGAATTCCCTCCCGAGGCGTTGCTCCAAGTTCCGTTGTTGGTTCCGTAGAATTCATGCCCTTCATTCGGCACAAAATAAGTTTCTTTATTAGTAAACCCTAGTAAGTCCAATTTGGCATTGATTGGATAGCTTCCTTCAGTTTGTGGCATTGCAGTATAGCCAAAAGGGCTTCCGGTGTTGAATGGAACGGTGGCATCCGCCTCTCCATGAACCAACAATACAGGCGTATCATTATTAGATGTTATTAAATTGGTATTTTGAATGGCACCCCATAAGGAAACAACTGCATCCGGTTTCCCTTCAAAATCAAGATTATTACCAATATCCAAAGGACCTAAATCGGGCGTGGTATGTGTAAAAGGAAATGTGAAATTGGTATAATTTAAAACTCCAGCAAAAGCGGGTTTTTCCTCTATAGTATCTAAATATATTGAGTGCAAAGCAATAAAACTACCAGCACTGCTTCCAATAAAATAAATTTTAGTGGGGTCAATTCCATATAAACCAGCATTTGCACGCAAGAAACGAATCGCAGTTCTTCCATCTTGCAACCCTCTGTAAACAGCTCTAGTTGAATGCAATACGGTATTTCCAATCAAGTTAAATCCTTTTCGGTAATCTATAGTTGCGGTTACATAACCTTTTTGCGCCATTAAATCGCAAAAAGCCATCATGTCATCTTGGTTTTTATTTCCTGTTAAAAACCCACCTGAATGGGCAAAGATAATGGCCGGACGCAAAGTAAGCACATCTCCTGTTGGTCTGAAAATATCCATAACTAAGTTTTGGTTAGTAGTACTTTCTTCCATTGTGTAAAATGGTCCATCGATAAATGGAGCAGTACCGTAAACGACATTAGGTGTTGATATTGATGATGAAAATAAGGTGTTTGTATACCGATAATCCTGAGACCAAGAAAGAAACTGAATGGATAAAAATCCAATTAAAAGTAATTTATGTTTCATAATGTAGCAATTAATAATCGTGTAAATATATTAAAATCAATCATTTCAAAAAAAAATTAAAATGAGTGGAATACTCTTGAAAATAAATGAAGCACTAGTAAGTGATTTTAAAAAACTTTAAGTGACGGATTTATTCTTCTTCAATTTCAAAATAAGTAGGCTCAATCATAATTTTATCGGCCAGTGTTTCTACTCTTTCGGTTAATGTACTGCAAAAGAAAAGGCGTTGGGTTTTTTCGATGCTATTAGATAAGCGTAATATGACAGCATCCATCCTATTTCTAAAAAGCACATCGGCATCATCAACAATAAACATTTTAACCGTATTAATATTAAATCCAGCCGAGGAAAACATCGCGTTTATTTTATTAGGAGTACCGATTAGGACATCCAATCCCATTGAGATAATGTTCTTATCATAATCAATATCACCTTTTTCATGAACCCCAAGAATGCTTAAATCATGGTAATTACCATACTTCAAGATCATCTCTTCCATCTCTAAAACCTTCTCCTTATTTTCAACAATAATCAAAGCTCTGATACTTTCACCCATAGATTTTTCCATGCGTTGAATGACATTTATTATTATTGTTGTTGATTTACCACTCCCTTTTGGAGATGTAATTACGGCATCCTTTCCACTTTTTATAGTAGCGAAAGTTTCGTGTTGCATGTCATTGGCTTGAGTCAAACCATTTTCAATTAGTGCAGATTTAAGATTTTCGTTTATTTTTTTTAATTCCATTTTTATTATTGATTAGTCACTAGGCAAAAGCCATTAGTTTGCTATTCTTTATTTTCATTACTATTCTACTATTTTGCCTTATAGATTTTGGGTACAGCCTTACTTACTCGCAAATAGTTTCACATCACTTTCCGAAATTTCATTTCCTCCTAATATTATTAATCGTTCCACAACGTTGCGCAGCTCGCGAATGTTCCCTGTCCAATCATATTCCTGTAAAAGTTGTATTGCTTTTTTAGAAAATGTTTTAACAACCGTTCCTTGCTCTTCAGCAATTTTTACGGCAAAATGCTCAATCAATTCCGGAATATCATCCCTTCTTTCATTTAACGATGGCACTTTTATTAAAATAACTGCTAGGCGATGGTACAAATCTTCTCTGAAACGTCCTTCCGCTATTTCCTTTTTCAAATCCTTGTTGGTTGCTGCAATAACACGAACATTCACCTTAATATCTTTGTCTGCACCAACGCGCTGTATCAAACTTTCCTGTAAAGCACGTAACACCTTGGCTTGAGCCGCTAAACTCATATCTCCAATTTCATCTAAAAAAATGGTTCCGCCATCAGCAGCTTCAAATTTTCCAGCTCGGTCTTTTACTGCCGAAGTAAAAGCCCCTTTTACGTGTCCAAACAATTCACTTTCTATCAATTCAGAAGGAATAGCGGCGCAGTTGACTTCAATTAACGAATATTCCGCTCGTAAACTTTTCTCGTGCAATTGATGTGCTACAAGCTCTTTTCCCGTTCCGTTTGGACCAGTAATTAAAACTCTGGCATCGGTCTGCGAAACCTTTTCAATCATTTCTTTAATTAATTTGATAGGCTCAGAATTACCTATCATTTCATAATTTTTGCTAACTTTCTTTTTCAAAATTTTATTTTCAACCACCAATTGCTTTTTGTCTAAAGCATTGCGAACGGTATTTAATAATCTATTCAAATCGGGTGGTTTTGAAATATAATCAAACGCACCAAGACGCATGGTTTGAATAGCCGTTTCCATATCGCCATGCCCAGAAATCATAACCATTGGTATTTCTGGTTTTATTTTTTTTACGGCTTCAAGGACTTCAACGCCATCCATTTTGGGCATTTTTATGTCACATAAAACGAGGTCGTAATCGTTATTTTTGATTTTCTCTAAACCTTGAATTCCGTCTTCTGCATCTTCAACTATATAGGTATCGCTTTCTTCGGAAAGTATTTTTGTAAGCACCCTTCGTATGGAGGCTTCGTCTTCTATTATTAATATTCTTGACATATTTGATGAGTTGAATTACAAGAGCCAAATTTACAAAGGTTTAAACTTGTCTCTTGGCAACTTTGTTGTTTTTATTAATACTTTAACCATTTGTACAATTCTTTCCACGTTGGTTTTTTTCCATGCATTAAAATTCCAACTCGATAAATCTTGGCAGCAAACCAAACCACCATTAGAAAAGTTGCGAACAGAATTGTCATAGAAATGAGTATTTGCCACCATGGGACGCCAAATGGAATTCGCATCATCATGACGATTGGCGATGTTAATGGAATCATAGAAAATGTAGTGGCGATAGTTCCATGCGGGTCATTCATGACTGTAAAAAAGCCGATGTAAACACCCAAAACTAATGGCATAATTATAGGCAAGAGAAATTGTTGCGAATCGGTTTCATTATCTACAGCGGCGCCAATTGAAGCATAAAACGAACTATATAAAAAGTATCCTCCAATAAAATAAAATATAAAAGAAATTAGAATGGTGCCAATTGGCAAATTCCACAATTCCTTGATATATAATTGAATTGTTCCTGCCATTTCGGTTTGAGCGACTTGAACAGCTTGTCCTTGGATTGTAGAAGTAGCTCCCAATTGAACACCGAAAACAGTTGATAAAATTAGCATGGCCGTTAACCCTAGAATTGCCCATATCATGAATTGCAAAACGCCTGCCAATGATGTTCCTATAATTTTTCCCATCATCAGTTGGAATGGTTTTACAGAAGAAATAATGATTTCGATAATACGACTAGTTTTTTCTTCGATGACGCTTCGCATGACCATATTTCCATATATAATGATAAACATCATAATCAAATAACCGAATGCGCCTCCAATGGCAATTTTAATTTCATTCAATCCCTTGAGACTTTCTTCACCT
>JBILYQ010000266.1:0-3412 GCA_044377655.1 Flavobacterium sp. | reverse complement strand
ATGAAAGTCTCGCAATCTTGACTGTTGAAGGTGCGATGTACAAAATTTTCTAGCTTTTCTAAATGATAGTCCTCATGTTCCATAACAAAATCATAGGGCGAGTTGCCCATGATGTCCATTAGTTTTTTGCCATTATTGATAATCATTTTTCGGTTTCCCCAGGCAATTGTTGCCGATAAGAAACCCGCAATCTCGATATCTTCTTTTAAAGAAAATTGATGCGGAATTTGAATGGGGTCGCTTTCAATAAAATTAAGATTGTTGTACAAAGCCACTTTTTCATCCAAAAATTCTTTGAGTTCTGTTTTATTCATGAAGTTTTATTTTTTTTGGATAAAAGCCATCTTTTAAATTTTCGGTTCTTAATTGTGGCACATAATGAAAATTAGTTTCAAAATAGTCCAATTGTTCTTTGTTAACACAGGGCAAAGCACCGTTTCCTGTTAGCCAAAAGAAAGGTGGTTTTTGTGGAGAATAATAAAGCAAGTTGCCATTGGCATGCACCAAAAATTTCTGGTTCCATTTGGAATTTGGTTGAGGCACCACAAAATTACTGCTTTTAAAAACGCTGTTGGCGCCAATAAAAGCATTGGTTGTCAATTTAGTATACGACAAAGGGATAAAGACTACTATGGCAGTTGCAGCAACGCTTCCAAAAAGGAAAACATAGAGGCTCTTTTTAGTGACAAGAAGTGGTGAAAGGACAAGTATTAGAAAGAAAAGGGTGTAATGAATATAAAAACGGTATTGAGGTGCGTTTACTAGTAGCAAAATGAGCACTACCAAAAAGACACCATACAGAACCCAAATGGCTATTTTGTGAAATTTTTTATAGATTACGATTGGCGATATCAGTACTGTCAAAATGGTTAAAAAAACCATAATTCCGTCCATACCGTTATTTAAAAAATAATATTTAACTTTATCTACTATTGAAATATCAAATAGACCTTGTTCGATATAAAATTTATGCTGCATTGAGCTACTAAAAAAATAAGTCATCACTTCTTTGGGCAGCGCATAATCCAGAGGAAAACATAATATGGTCATGGGAAACAAAGGATATCCTGTTAGTAATGTGTTTTTCGTAACAAATAATCCTAGAACCAACATGGATAAAATGCTAGTTGCTAGCAGGGCAGGCTTTACAGTTGAAAAGTGTGTAATGACCAAAATGAAAGGTAAAATCAATACCACGACACTAGTTACTTTAATAAAAACCAAAAATAAACTGAAAATTACTAACACCTTGAAAACTTCGGCGGTCATGGATTTATGATTGTCAATCCAAAACGAAAAAAGAAGAAAACTTAATAGATACACAGCCAAATCTGGCGAGGGTGAACTTACAAATTGAAAAAAAAACACGTTTGCTAAGGGCAATAGTCCAAAAACTAAATCCAATAGTTGGCGGTGTTTGAAATACAAATGCAGTTTTCTTAAGCAAAAGAAGTGGAATAGAACAAGTAACAGTCCATTTAAATCATTGAATTGGTCATATAAAAAGGAGAAGTTAAAAATGCTTTGTGTAATATGCCATCCACTGGTTTGCCCCAAAAAAAGATGCAGGTTGCTCAATCCTTTTACAAACCCATATTCGTTAAGCCATTTGATGGTTTGTACATAATAGGACTCGTTATCAATGATGAAAGGAAACGAAGCGCATTGGGCGAGGATTAAAAAAGTGATTGCCCAAAAGAGTATTTTTAAAGTGATAGAAAGCTGTTTAAATTCAATTGCTAGTTGTAAATAAACATTTTTAATACTCTTATAGAAGCTACCGAACAGGAGGCCATTGAGTAGTAAAAAAGAGTAGTGGAAGTAAAGTCCAATTCCACCAAAAAAAGCCCAACAACTTCCTAGAAGTGTTGCGGTAAATAAACCTACTATGGAAACTAGTACAAAATCAGTTGCTTTTAGTTGCAGTATTTTGCCCAAAGCGACGCCAAGATTGACACAACACCAGGCAATGTAAATCCAGCTGATTAGAATTACTACCATGTTGGGATTATTTGTCAGTATCGATAGCCGACCAATCTATCCATCCTGAATTATTATCAAAAACACCATCAACCATGACTAGTTTTCTGTCAGCCATATTGGCTAATTCCTCGTTATGGGTTACAATTACGAAAGTTTGTCCAAATTCGTCTCTCAATTTGAAAAACAATTGATGCAAATTTTCGGCGGAAGCCTTGTCTAAATTTCCTGAGGGTTCATCGGCAAAAATTACGGCGGGTTTATTGATTAAAGCTCTAGCTACGGCAACCCGCTGTTGTTCTCCACCGGACAATTCGCTAGGTTTGTGGTTTGTTCGATGAGATAATCCTAAAAAGTCCAATAGTCTTTTAGCTTCGGTTTCGGTTTCCAAAGCGTCTTTTCCTGCTATGTAAGCGGGGATGCAAACATTTTCCAATGCCGTAAACTCCGGCAACAATTGATGAAATTGAAATATAAAACCCAAATGTAAGTTTCTGAATTTTGATAAATCTTTATCATTCATGTTCAAAATAGATTCACCATTGATGCTGAGACTAGTTCCTTCTTCAATCGATGGATTGTCTAAAGTGCCTAGTATTTGTAGCAAGGTGGTTTTCCCAGCACCAGAAGCACCAACGATAGAAACAATTTCTCCCTTTTTGATATTTAAATCCACGCCTTTCAAAACTTCAAGTTTGTCGTAAAATTTATGGATATTATGTGCTTGTATCATGACTGACTTTTTCACAAAGAAACAAAGATTTCCGTGATTTTAGAATCATGATAGGTTTTATTTATGGGTTAACATATATTAAATATTAGTTAAGATGTTATTTTTGTTTAGTTATTTTGTAAATTTGTTAAACAAAATAAAATAAATCATTTTATTAAAGCATCAATAGGGCAACTTTCTTGAAGAGAAACAAGTCATTATATGCCAATAAAAACCAATTATTACATTGCTATGAATACAATTATTGAAAAAGAATTATTTGAGATTTTAGGAGACGATCATCAAATGACCTCTGCAGAAACACCATTGCGTCCAGATGCTTTTGATAAATCGGATGACGAGAAAATGGTGACAATTGCCAAACATTTTCACGTTATAATGGAAGAATTAGGTTTGGATTTAACTGATGACAGTTTAAAAGGAACGCCCCATCGAGTGGCAAAAATGTTTGTTCAGGAAATATTCTCAGGATTAAACCCTGCTAACAAGCCAAAAGTGTCGGTATTTGACAATTCCTATCATTATGATAAAATGTTGGTGGAAGCCAATATCAGTTTTAATTCTACTTGCGAGCACCACTTTTTGCCCATCATTGGCCATGCCCATATAGGATATGTTTCCAGTGGTAAAGTTATAGGTTTGTCAAAACTAAATAGAATTGTTGATTATTTTGCCCGACGTCCACAAGTGCAAGAACGC
>JBILYQ010000265.1:0-3415 GCA_044377655.1 Flavobacterium sp. | reverse complement strand
CGATACTTCCGTAGGTGCTTTTTTTGAATACACTTTTGATTCGAACGACAAATGGAGTTACATACTTGGAGGTCGAGTAGATTATCACAATAGGTTAGGAGCTTTTTTTACGCCAAGGTTGCATGTCAAATACAATCCGTGGGAAAAATCAGTTTTGAGATTTTCTGCAGGAAGAGGAAAACGAGCGGCTAATATTTATGCTGAAAACCAACAGCTTTTTGCCAGTTCAAGAGTGTTTTCAGTTTTGGACGCCAACGGGAAAATCTATGGTTTAAATCCAGAAATTGCTTGGAATTATGGACTTAGTTTTACCCAAAATTTCCTTTTGTTTGGCAAAAGTGCAGATGTATCTGTAGATTTTTATAGAACTGATTTTCAAAATCAGGCAGTTGTTGATGTGATGGAAAGTCCTCAAGAGGTATTATTTTACAATTTAAGAGGAAATTCTTTTGCTAACAGCATGCAATTCGAATTTAATTATGAAATTATAAAGCATTTTAATTTGAGAACGGCTTATAAATATTATGACATTTCAACTGATTATCTTTCCGGAAGTTTTCAAAGGCCTATGCAAGCCAAGCATCGCTTTTTTGGGAATTTAGAATTTGAAACACACATTAACGATAAAGGACAACAATGGAAGTTTGACTATACGTTTAATTGGTTGGGAAAACAACAATTGCCAAACACAGCGAGCAATCCAAGTGAGGACAGATTTCCTGAATTTTCACCTTCTTTTTCTGTTATGAATGCTCAGATTACAAGAACGTTTTCGAGCACCTTTGAAGTGTATGTTGGTGGGGAAAACATTGGAAATTATCAACAAGACAAGGCGATTTTAGGAGCAGATAATCCTTTTGGGCCAAATTTTGATACGTCAATAGTCTATGCGCCTGTATTTGGTCAAATGTATTATGCAGGATTGCGATTTAAAATAAAATAACAATTTAAAAATTAGTAAGATGAAATCAAAAATTCAAGTTCGCCAAACAAATAATTTTAAAAGAGTGAGAAAAAATATAGTTTTAGGAATGATGTTGTTTTTTATAGCATTTTCAGCACTAGCGCAAGAGAAAAAAAATAAAAATGCTAAATATGCTGTTGAAGTTAACGGTAATTGTGACCAATGCCAAAAGCGAATTCAAAAAGCTGCCTATTCCGTTTCGGGAGTAAAATCAGCTATTTGGAATATTGAAACGCACGAGTTAAGTTTAATTCTAAACGAAGAGAAGACTACTGTTCTTGATGTAAAAAAAGCGGTGGCCAATGTTGGACACGACACAAACGATGTAAAAGCAAAAAAGGAAGTGTATGATAATTTGCATAGTTGTTGCAAATATGAACGAAAAGAATAGCCGTTTTAAGAATGTTATTTATTTATTAAAAGCCTCCAAAAAACATGAAGTGCCAATAAATATGAGTAATTTCACGGCGAGTTTTTTTTTATTTAAAATAGTTTTTCATGAATGATTTTGATTGGTCACAATTATTAAACCCAGAGTTTTATATTACCCTTAAAATTAGTGGAGTACAAATTGGATTGTGGATTGTATTATTTATAGTTTTTGCAGAGACAGGCCTTTTTGCAGGCTTTTTTCTGCCTGGCGATAGTTTGCTTTTCTTATCGGGAATTTACAGCCGAGATTTAATTGAAAATTTCATGTTCATAGAAAGCGATTTTATGAATGTTGTTTTGCTCTCTATTTTAGTTGCTTTTGCTGGAATTATAGGCAATATGATTGGCTATTGGTTTGGTGCAAAAAGCGGATATTATTTATACAAAAAGGAAGATAGTTTTTGGTTTAAGAAAAAATACTTAATTCAATCCAAAGATTTTTTTGAAAGATATGGAGGAAAAGCAATCATCTTTGCTAGATTTTTACCCGTTTTTAGAACTTTTGCGCCAATAGTTGCTGGAATTGTTACAATGGACAAAAAGAAATTCATGTTCTATAATATTGTTAGTTCTGTTTTATGGTCGTTCAGTTTAATATTCGCTGGACATTATTTATATGGTTTGTTTTTAGAAAAGTTTCAAATTGATTTAAAACATCACATCGAATATATTGTTATTGTTATTGTCTTAATTTCGACTGTCCCCGTTTTGTTTAAACTTCTAAAAAAAAATCCTAAGGTATCACAATAAAAAAAGGTCTCGTTTTTAACGAGACCTTTTTTTATTCAACTGTAATTGTTTTTATTTCCGAAATTAATTTTCCATCACTAGAAATACCTTCAACAATTATGGTGATGACTTCTTGATTTAAGTTAGGAAACGAAAAACGAAATGCGCCGTTTTCATCACTGTTTATATTTGGTTCCCAATGAATAGTTCCCAGTTTTCGGAAACTTATATCTTTTAAATTCTCGTATTTAGGATTTTCAAAGGGAATTGCTGCTTGAAAACCATCTTTTACATAATACGCTTTTGATTTAATTTTAATTTCGCCTGCATTTGGACCAGAAGGAAACTTTGAATAAATGCGTATCGTGCCATTAGCTCCATTAATTCCAGATCCGTAACCAATTTTATCGATGTAAATCTCATCAACTCCATCAAGATTATAATTTAACAAGAAACTAAAATCGCTTAATGGTATATCGTCAAGATATATTACGGGGCTTTTGTTGCTAAGAAAAGAAGTTGTGAATTGTTTACTTATAATTACATCAGCACCGCTAATGCTGACATTGTAACCATGTGTTTGGATAAAGCCTAATACATCTCTAAAGGTGGCCGCAACGGTTTCATTTATTTTGTAGCCTCTCGCTCTGTTGTTATTGTAATTATCCAAAAATTTAAGTTTCTCTATTTTCTTTTTTCCAACGATAATTACACTATCCAGAATAATTGCGTTTCTAATTTTCGGCAAAGGAGTTTTATCTTCTAAACCGTTTCTTTGTGTCGGGATACATGCTTTTTTGTTGATATCTATTACTTTAAGAAACTTTCTGTTGTTGTTTAAAACCTGGCAGTACAATTTCAATTCGGTTACTTTTGATTTTTTATCAATCAAAGAAAAATGAATTGATGTAGAATCAACCGCAAGGATATTTTCGAATAAAAATTCATTTTTGTTATTCAAAGTTGTTGTTTCATTCAAGTCAACCATAATTGACGTCATGTTTATTTTGTGACTTTCAATATCTGATACTACATTGTTTACAGTTCCTTTTACAGATAAACCACTATCGAAATCGTATTTTTTAACTGGAGGATTTTCCAATAGGTTTTTCAATGTATACTTAGATTTTTTAGTCAAAAGTAAGTTGTCCAATTCAAAATGTTTTGTTCTTGAAAACGCATTTAGATAATAGGAAGTGTTTTTTGATTTGCTGTCTAAATAATTATCAAAAAGCAAAGAACTATATATTGCTTTTATTTTTTTTGCATCCACAGTCTCTGACGGTAATA
>JBILYQ010000264.1:0-3427 GCA_044377655.1 Flavobacterium sp. | reverse complement strand
AGAATATCCAACTAATATTACCACTATAAAATATTTCGAAAAAGCAAAAGAAGAAGACTTTCTACAATATGGAAGCACTGCTAAAAATTTATATTTGTTGCTATTAGAAGATCTTTAATATGAATATTACTTTCATTAGGGCTATCTCAGGAGCAATCTATGTACTGATTTTGGTGTTTGCAACTTTGTATTCCAGTAATAGTTTTTTATTGCTTTTTGGGGCCTTCCTAATTTTATCTGTTCTTGAATTTTGCAAATTAGTCCATTTAAAGAACCTATTTCCGTTGGTCATTTCTGTTGTTAGTTTTATCCTTTTCAATTTAGACAACACCATAAAAACCAATGAAATACTATTGGTTTTAGGCACTTTATTTGTATCTGCAAAAGCAATTCTGTTTCTTTTTGATAATAAAAGTAAGTCTTTGGATACTACCTCAAAATATGTATTCCTCATAGGTTATATTATTTTGCCATTTATCATTATTACCAAATTACCATTTGTGGCAGTATACTATAATCCGAAAATAATCATCAGTCTATTCATTCTAATTTGGACCAACGATACATTTGCATATCTAGTTGGGATAAATTTTGGTAAAAACAAACTTTTTGAGAGAATTTCACCTAAAAAAACAATCGAAGGTTTTGTTGGTGGAATTATTTTCGCATTGTTGGCGGCTGTAGTTATTGCAAATTATTATACGAAAGAATCCTTACTTAAATGGATTTTTATTGCTGTTTTAGTTGGTTTTTTTGGGACAATTGGTGACTTAATAGAATCTAAATTTAAACGAGTTGCTGGCGTAAAAGACAGCGGAAATATCATGCCAGGCCATGGTGGTGTGCTAGATCGACTAGATAGTATTATATTTGTGGCACCAATAGTGTATTTATTTTATCAAATTCTGTATTATGTTTCATAAAGAAGGGGCAAAAATTATTTTAATCGCAACAACTATAACTGCTGCGGTATTTTTATTATCTCACCAATTTACTACTATTCTTTGGTTAGAAAAAACAATCCAAGTAGTTACATTACTGTTCTTAGTATTGATACTACAATTCTTTAGAAACCCAACTAGAACAGTTTCTATCAATGACAATCACATTATTGCTCCAGTTGATGGAAAAGTAGTGGTAATTGAAGAAGTTTATGAAGCGGAATATTTTAAAGACAAACGCATTCAGGTATCCATTTTCATGTCGCCAATAAATGTTCATGTAACACGATATGCTGTAAATGGTAAAGTAAAATATAGTAAATACCATCCTGTAAAATATCTAGTAGCGTGGCATCCAAAAGCAAGCACAGAAAACGAAAGAACCACTGTGGTCATTGAAAATAAAGTTTTTGGAGATATATTATATCGACAAATTGCAGGCGCCTTGGCCAGACGAATTGTGAATTATGCTCAAGAAGGAATGCAAGTAATTCAAGGTGAAGATGCTGGATTTATAAAATTTGGTTCTCGTGTTGATTTATTTTTACCTATAGGAACAAAAGTTAATGTAGCTTTGAATCAAAAAGCAGTTGGTGGTAAAACCATCATAGCCATAAAATCTTAAATGACAGAAAAAGATTTAGACACACTCTTTATGGAAGCTGTTGAAATAGCTTCCGAGATGACACAAGCATCTTTGCCACAAGACGTTCAATTGCGCTTGTATGCCTATTACAAACAAGCAACATCTGGCACAATCAATTTCAATAATTCAGATAATTTTGATTTAAGAAATGCTTTTAAAACAAATGCTTGGATGCAAATAAGCCATTTATCGATTGAAGAAGCCAAAGAGCTTTACATCAAAACAATCCACTCCTTAGTTAGGTGAAAAAAATTAAGTCATGATGAAAAAAATAATTTCCTTATTGTTATTATTGTCACTCCTATTAGCGCTTCAATCTTGTAATGGAAAAAAACTAGAAGAGGTTGTTGAAGTGCCATTACCTTCATCAGAAACCAAAATGACAATAGGAAATCCAGATGATGCTGTGGCAGATGAAGGACAATTTAAACTAATAAAATTGCCCTACGAGTATTCTGCTTTATCTCCTAATATTGGTGCTTTGACTATGGAAATGCATTATTCAAAACATTATTTAACCTACACAAACAATTTAAATCGTGTAATTGCCGCTGAAATAAGCTTAAAAGATTTGTCCATTGAAGATATCTTATCTAAGCTTAGTATGGAAAATACAGATTTGCGAAACAGTGCAGGTGGTTATTACAATCATAGCTTTTTCTGGGAGAGTATGGCGCCAAAATCTGGTAGCCAACCAAAAGATACTTTAGCAGCTGCCATTGATAAAGATTTTGGTTCATTTGAAATATTCAAAAATCAATTTACGGATGCAGCAGAAAAACAATTTGGCTCTGGTTGGGCTTGGCTTATAGTGGATAAAAGCGGAAAGCTGCAGGTAACAAGTACACCAAATCAAGATAATCCTTTAATGCCAAAGCAAATTATATCAGGAAAACCTATTTTAGCTTTAGATGTTTGGGAACATGCTTACTACATAGATTATCAATACAAACGGAAAAAATATATAAGTTCTTTTTTTGACATCATTAACTGGAAAAAAGTTGCCGAACGATATGATGAGGCTATTGCTAAAAAATAAATAGGAACGGTTTGTTGGATTAAAAAAAGTCAAAAAAAGTGTTTTTGACTTTTTTCATTTATTACAATTTTAAAATCCTTACTTTACCAATTAATTATGATTGCTTTTATACTAAAAACAGTTAAACAATAGTTATCTATTATAAAAGAACTACATGAAAACAAAGTTGTCATTAATTGTCATTCTTATTACTTTATCACTCTTGGTTTCTTGTAAAAGTAAAGTGCCAAAATCAGTTGGATTGGAAACAAAAACATCCCGATTTGTAAGTATGGATTTTGAAAATGTAGCAACATTTAAAAAAGATCGAGCTTATAATCTTGGGAAACGATTGTTAGAAACCTGCAATACTTCTCGTTTCAAAACATATTCAACAAACGAAGCCACAGATAAAGTAATAAAAAATGCAACTGTAGATAAAATTAGTAAAATTTGCCAAAAAATGATTCTCAGAAACGGCAAATTTGTAGATATAAAATTGATTGAAGTCATTCATGACACCGAGGATGATAGCTATGAATTTAAATATGCTATAATATATGAAAAAAAATATTTTCAACGAGAATTAATCGTCTTTATAAATGCCGAAGATAAAGTGTCGGCCATCAAAACAAAAGAGCTTCCAATAAAAGCATTATAGATAAAAGTAGAAGGAGTAGTATAATTTAAAAAAACAATTGCTTTAACTTAATTTTTCTTCACACAAAATAAAAAAAAAGGAAAAACCTAATTCAAATTTTATCTTCAATCGTTTTTCTATTTTAAATCCCAATACGTAGTAGGTTGGGATTTTTTTTGTCA
>JBILYQ010000052.1:0-10190 GCA_044377655.1 Flavobacterium sp. | reverse complement strand
TCTTTTTCCAATGACAATCCCTATCGTATTGAATTTTTCGGCAACGAAATTGACAGCATTCGAACCTTTGATGTCGCTACACAACTTTCTGTTGAAAAACAGAATAAAATTGTCATTATCCCAAATCTGGAGAACAAATTCATAAAGGAAAATCGTGAAAGTTTCTTGGATTATATTAGCGACAAAACCATAATTTGCATCGAAAATAGCGAATTCGTTTTCTCGCAATTAGACAAGTTTTTTGGCAAAGCAGTCGAAACTTTCGATAAATTATCCAAAGAAATAAAACACGCTTCGCCAGAACAATTATTCCTAAATCAGGAAGGTTTCATTCGTAAGGCCTTAGATTTCTCCATCATTGAATTGGCCAATAAACCGTTATTCAAAACATCCAAAACCTTTGAATTTTATATCAAACCGCAACCGTCGTTCAACAAGCAATTTGATTTATTATTGAACAACCTGAACGACAATCATTTTAACGGGTATACCAATTATTTATTCTGCTCCAATGTGGCGCAAGCTAACCGTTTTCATGACATTTTTCAAGGTTTAGATGAAGAAAATCACGAAAACATCCGTAAGCAATACCACACCATAGTATTCCCTTTGTATCAAGGCTTTGTTGATGAAGAAAACCAAATTGCGTGTTATACCGACCATCAAATTTTTGAACGCTACCATAAATTCACAATCAAAAACGGATATTCCAAAAAGCAAACGCTGTCTCTAAAGGAACTCAACACGCTTTCAGTTGGCGATTATGTGACGCACATTGACCACGGAATTGGAAAATTTGGTGGATTACAAAAAATTCAGGTGGAAGGCAAAACTCAAGAAGCTATAAAACTGGTGTATGCCGACAATGACATTGTATATGTGAGCATTCACTCACTGCACAAAATATCGAAATACAGTGGCAAAGACGGAACACCACCAAAAATCTACAAACTCGGTTCGAATGCTTGGAAAGTTTTAAAACAAAAAACCAAAGCACGCGTAAAACACATTGCTTTCAATTTAATCCAACTTTACGCCAAGCGAAGATTGGAAAAAGGATTCCAATTTGCCCCCGACAGTTATTTGCAAAAAGAATTAGAAAGTTCGTTCATCTACGAAGACACGCCAGACCAAATCACGGCCACTCGTGACGTTAAAAACGACATGGAAAAAGACCGCCCAATGGACCGATTGGTTTGTGGCGATGTCGGTTTTGGAAAAACAGAAGTAGCCATTCGAGCCGCTTTCAAAGCCGTTGATAACAGCAAACAAGTAGCGATTTTAGTGCCAACAACGATTTTGGCCTACCAACATTATAGAACATTTACCGAACGATTAAAGGAAATGCCCGTTAGAATTGGCTACCTCAACCGTTTCAGAACAGCAAAAGAAAAAGCCATAACATTAGAAGAATTGGCTAGCGGAAAACTAGACATTATTATAGGAACGCACCAATTGGTCAACAAAAATGTAATTTTCAAGGATTTAGGATTGCTTATTGTGGACGAGGAACAAAAGTTTGGCGTCAACGTAAAAGACAAACTCAAAACTATAGCGGCCAACGTTGATACGCTTACTTTAACCGCAACGCCAATTCCTAGAACGCTGCAATTCTCATTGATGGCAGCAAGAGATTTATCGGTGATTACAACGCCACCGCCAAATAGATATCCCATAGAAACGCAGGTTGTTGGTTTTAATGAAGAACTAATTCGCGATGCCATTTCGTATGAAATTCAGCGCAACGGACAGGTTTTTTTCATCAACAACCGAATAGAAAACATCAAGGAAATTGCTGGAATGATTCAACGTTTGGTTCCCGATGCGCGCGTTGGTATTGGCCATGGTCAAATGGAAGGCAACAAACTGGAAGAATTGATGCTTGGGTTTATGAATGGTGATTTTGATGTTTTGGTGGCAACCACAATCATCGAAAGTGGATTGGATGTTCCCAATGCCAATACGATATTTATCAATAATGCTAACAATTTTGGATTGTCAGATTTGCATCAAATGCGTGGTCGAGTTGGTCGAAGTAACAAGAAAGCATTCTGTTATTTTATTTGTCCGCCCTATTCTATGATGACAGAAGATGCCCGAAAACGAATACAAGCCTTGGAACAATTTAGTGACCTTGGCGGCGGACTGAACATTGCGATGAAGGATTTGGAAATTCGTGGCGCAGGAGATTTATTAGGTGGCGAACAAAGTGGTTTTATTAACGAAATTGGTTTTGACACCTACCAAAAAATCATGAATGAAGCCATTGAAGAACTCAAAGAAACCGAGTTCAAGGAATTGTACCAAGACGAGAACGACAATGAAAATAAGGAATACGTCAAAGAACTTCAAATAGACACCGATTTCGAATTATTGTTTCCAGACGAATATATCAACAATATCTCGGAACGTTTGAATTTGTATAACGAATTGAGCGCCATCAAAGACGAAGCAGGATTATTGGCTTACGAAATAAAGCTAATTGACCGTTTTGGACCCTTGCCAAAACAGGCCAAAGCATTACTCAATAGTATTCGTATAAAATGGATTGCCACTAAAATGGGGATTGAAAAAATCATCATGAAACAAGGCAAATTGATAGGTTATTTTGTAGCCGACCAACAATCAGCCTATTATAATTCAAAGCAATTTCGACAGATGTTAGTATTTGTTCAACAACACGCAAACATTTGCAAAATGAAAGAGAAAGAAACCAAAAACGGATTGCGATTGCTCCTGACTTTCGAAAATGTGAAATCTATTTCTCGAGCGTTGGAGTTTATGGAATTGATGGTGAAATAATCAAAAATGATAAAAAGCATCTTCAATATGGTCAATTTTGAATTGCTTGTCTTCTTTGTAAATGGCGATAATATCAAAACGAACTTCAACATCCAAATCATTTGAAATCACATATTCATTAACGGCTTTTACCAAAAGTTGGATTTTTTTTGGTTTCACAAAATCTTGTGGTAAACCAAATTCTATGGACGAACGGGTTTTAACTTCCACAATAGCCAGAATAGTATTCTTTTGGGCAATGATGTCGATTTCGGCTTTTTGAAAAACCCAGTTGGTTTCCAGAATGTCATAGCCGTTTTTTTGCAGAAAATCCACAGCTAATTCTTCGCCAAACTTCCCTAAATCATTGTGTTCTGCCATCTATTCGAATTTAATTATGGTTTCCTCGGCAGTGACTTCCATCGAAACTTGTTGCCCAAAAATCAGCGCCCGATTGTCCTGAATATGTCCGGCAGGAAAATTATACATAATAGGGATTTTAAGATCTTTGGTGATGTCTTCAATGATTTCCAACGCATTTTTTCCCCAAGGAATTTCATTGTCGTTCATTTTTGTCATGGCGCCAACTACAATTCCTTTCAAATTATCCAAACATCCGTTACGCTTTAAATTCATTAACATTCTATCAAAATGGTATAAATATTCGTCCAAATCTTCCAGAAATAATATTTTATCCTTACAATCAATCGCCGATTCCGAACCCAAAAGACTATACAAAATAGATAAATTGCCACCAACCAATTCGCCAGTAGCTTTTCCTTTATGGTTGATAATATCGCACGGTAATTTGTATTCCAACGTTTCTCCAAACAAGGCTTTGCGCAAAGTTTCCTTCGCTTCTTCTGAAGCGCGAGGAACTCCAACAGGCATTACTGCATGAATGGATTGGATTCCCATGGTATTCAAATGGCTGTGCAAAACTGTTACATCGCTAAAACCAACAACCCATTTTGGGGTTTGTTTGAACTTGGTAAAATCCAACAAATCAATCATTCGCACCGTTCCATAACCACCACGAACACACCAAATGGCTTTGATATTTGGGTTGTCCATTTGCGTTTGAAAATCTTCCGCACGCTCTTCGTCCGTTCCCGCCAATTGGTTTTTGTCCAATCCAATAGTTTTTCCAATCACAACGTTCAAACCCCAAGATTGCAATAAATCTATGGAAGGTTTCAAATTGTCTTCAAGGTTTTTTCGGGCTGTAGAAACGATGGCAACGGTATCGCCTTTTTGTAAATAAGTAGGTGTTATCATTTTTTGAGAATAAGCAGAAATTGAGACTAAAATAAGCAGTAAAAATGTTTTTTGCATTAGCTGAAAATAAAACAATAATAGTAGGTTTTAAATACCCATCCAAAAGTAAACAAATCAATAATAAATTCGTGAATTCGCAGCTAAAAAAGTTATTTTTGCATTAATTCTGAACGTGTTCAGAAACTCATTAATAATGTAATCATGTTAGAAAATCCAAAAAGATATACAATAACGGCGGCTTTACCCTATACCAATGGACCGATTCACATTGGTCATTTGGCGGGCGTTTATGTTCCGTCTGATATTTACTCCAGGTATTTGCGTTTGCAAGGAAAAGACGTTGCATTCATTTGCGGAAGCGACGAACACGGCGTGGCCATTTCCATGAAAGCCAAAAAAGAAGGCATCACGCCACAACAAGTCATTGATAAATACGACGGAATTATTCGAAAATCATTCCTCGATTTTGGAATTTCGTTTGACAATTATTCCCGAACTTCATCCAAAATTCATCACGATACGGCTTCTGAATTTTTCAGAAAATTGTATGACAAAGGCGATTTCATTGAAGAAGTAACCGAACAATTGTATGATGCCAAAGCCGACCAATTTTTGGCCGACCGATTTGTGGTTGGAACCTGCCCAAAATGTGGGAACGAAGAAGCCTATGGCGATCAATGTGAAAAATGTGGTTCCACGCTAAACGCAACAGATTTAATCAATCCAAAATCGACCCTAACAGGAGAAACACCCATTTTAAAAGCTACAAAACACTGGTTTTTGCCTTTGGACAGGTATTCCGATTTTTTAACCGAATGGATTTTAGTTGGACACAAAAACGACTGGAAACCCAATGTTTACGGACAAGTAAAATCGTGGATTGATGGCGGGTTAGAACCTCGTGCTGTAACGCGCGACTTGGATTGGGGAATTGACGTTCCCGTTGAAGGCGCGGAAGGAAAAAAATTATACGTATGGTTTGATGCGCCAATTGGCTACATTTCTTCTACCAAAGAATGGGCGTTGCGCGAAGGAAAAAATTGGGAAGATTATTGGAAAAAAGACGATACAAAACTGGTGCATTTTATTGGGAAGGACAATATCGTTTTCCATTGCGTCATTTTTCCGGCCATGTTGAAAGCCGAAGGAACATATATTTTGCCTGATAATGTTCCGGCAAACGAGTTTTTGAATTTGGAAGGAAACAAACTTTCGACTTCAAAAAACTGGGCCGTTTGGCTCCACGAATACCTGGAAGATTTTCCAGATAAGCAAGATGTTTTGCGCTATGCGTTGACTTCAAATGCTCCAGAAACTAAGGATAATGATTTCACTTGGAAAGATTTTCAAGCCAGAAACAATAATGAACTGGCTGCGATTTATGGAAATTTTATCAATCGTGTGGTGGTTTTGACCAACAAATATTATGACGGAATTGTTCCAACGCCAAATGATTTTTCCGATGTGGACGAAGCGACTTTGACCGAATTAAAAGCTTATCCTGCGGTAATTTCAAGCTCGATTGAACGCTACAGATTCCGGGAAGCTTTGGGCGAAATGATGAATGTAGCCCGATTGGGAAACAAATATCTTGCCGATGAAGAACCGTGGAAAATGGTAAAAACAGATCCCGAAAGAGTGAAAACACAACTATATGTTGCCTTGCAAATTGCAACAGCATTGCGCGTTTTGTGCGAACCTTTCTTGCCGTTTACTGCCGAAAAATTACATACAATTCTAAAAATAGAACAGCAATTGACTTGGAACGATGTGTCCCAAACGTCTGATTTATTGCCTGCCGGACATCAAATTGGTGCTGCCGAAATATTGTTTGCCCAAATTGAAGACGAGCAAATCCAGAAACAAATTGACAAACTAGAAGCAACAAAAACTGCTAACAAAGCCGAAAATAAAGTGATAGAACCACAAAAAGAAACCACCACTTTCGAAGATTTTTCAAAACTCGATTTGCGTGTTGGAACCATTATTGAAGCCGAAAAAATGCCAAAAGCCAACAAACTTTTAGTATTAAAAATTGATACTGGAATTGACATTCGCACCGTTGTTTCGGGAATAGCCGAGAGTTTTTCTCCAGAAGAAATCATTGGAAAACGCGTGACGGTTTTGGTTAATTTGGCGCCAAGAAACCTTCGCGGTGTGGAAAGCCAAGGCATGATTTTGATGGCCAATGACGCCGAAGGGAAATTGGTTTTCGTTAATCCGGATACTTCGACTTCGCTCAGTACAGGTTCGGATGGCGTGGAAAACGGAACGATAATTAGTTAAAAAAATTACAACCCTATCAGGGTTTGAAATCCTATTAGGGTTAAATTATAAAATCTATGACCCTCAAAGTAATTGCTTTCGATGCCGATGACACGCTGTTTGTCAATGAACCTTATTTTCAAGAAGTGGAACAAAAATTCTGCGCTTTGATGAGCGATTATTTGTCAAATCAAGGCTTGTCGCAAGAATTGTTCAAGACTGAAATTGCCAATTTACCTATGTATGGTTACGGAATTAAAGGCTACATCCTTTCGATGATTGAAGCCGCAATGCGAATTTCGAACAACACCATTTCCATGGAAGTCATTGCAAAAATCATTGACCACGGAAAAGAATTATTGCAAAAACCCATCGAATTATTAGATGGCGTTGAGGAAACTTTGGCGCAGCTTCATGGAAAATACAAATTGATTGTGGCCACCAAAGGCGATTTAAAAGACCAGCAAAGCAAGTTACATCGCTCGGGTTTGGGACATTATTTTCATCATATTGAAGTTATGGCTGATAAGCAGGAAATTAATTATCAAAAACTTTTGAAGCGTTTGGAAATTCAACCTCATGAGTTTTTTATGATTGGAAATTCCTTGAAATCGGATGTGTTGCCCGTGTTGGGAATTGGCGGTTATGCCGTTCACATTCCGTTTCACACCACTTGGGAACACGAAAAAATCAGTCACAATGTGGTTCATGACAATTTCACTACTTTAGAAAAAATCACCGAAGTTTTGCCCATCTTATTGAAATAAAGTGAAACAAAAATTAAACCTCAACACTTGGAACAGAAAAGAACATTTCCAGTTTTTTAAACAAATGGAAGAACCTTTTTTTGGAATCACAACTAGAATTGATTGCACAAAAGCCTTCGCAAAATCGAAAGAATTGGGCGTTTCTTTTTTTACCTATTACTTGCATAAAACTTTGATAGCCGTCAATGCAATTCCCAATTTTCGGTACCGAATTATTGACGACGAAATTTATATTTTTGACACCATTGATGCTTCGGCTACCATTTTTCGGGAGGACAAAACCTTCGGATTTTCATTGATTGAATACAATGAAAATTTAACGGCTTTTGCTGAAATCGCCAAAAGGGAAATTGAGCGGGTTAAAAACACAACGGGATTGATAACGCGCGATTTTGAAATTAATTTAATCCACTTTTCGGCGGTGCCATGGGTAGATTTCACCTCCTATTCGCATGCTCGAAGTTTTTCTTGGCTGGATAGTTGCCCGAAAATTTCTTTTGGAAAATTGGTGGAAGAAAACAATAAAAAAACGATGGCGATGGCAATCCATGTTCATCACGGCTTGATGGATGGCTACCATGTGGGCGAATTTGTCTCTCTTTTTCAAGAAATGATGGATGAGTAAGTCTATAAAATAAAAAAGCAGCTGAAATAAATCCCAACTGCTTTTAGTTACTGTTTGTAGTTTTCTATTTCCCCAACAACAAAACATCGCTGGCTACCACCTCTGTAATGTATCGTTTCTCTCCGTTTTTATCGTCATAACTTCTGTGAGTTAGTTTGCCTTCGATAGCAATTTCTTTGCCTTTAGTGACAAATTTTTCTATGATGTCGGCTGTATTTCCCCAAGCAGAAACGCGGTGCCACTCGGTTTGTTCTACTTTTTCACCTTTGTCGTTTTTGTAACTTTCATTGGTGGCCAAAGTGAAGTTGACCACTTTTTTTCCTCCGTCAAATGTTTTGATTTCTGGATCGTTACCTACGTTTCCAATTAACTGTACTTTGTTTTTCATTGTGTTCATGGCATGTAAAATTTAAATTGTTTATATAAAATGTTTATTTGTTGATGGTTGTTTCAAATCAACGAGGCAAAGTTGCGGTGGTTGCTAGAACTTAGTCGGTTGATAACCATTTACTTTCGGTTGTAACTGTTTGTAACCGTTTGTAATTGGAAATTTATGTTTACATTTGATTGATTTTAAAAGGATTATCGTTTATGAAAAACTGTTTAGAATGTGGCGAAAAAATTGTAGGCCGAGAGGACAAAAAGTTCTGCAGCGATGGTTGTCGGAATGCCTACAACAATAAAATCAATAAGGACAGCACCAATTTTATGCGCAATGTAAACAACAAATTGCGCAAGAATTATAGGATTTTATTGGAAATCAACGTGGAAGGAAAATCAAAAACCACCAAATCTAAATTATTGAGTAAAGGTTTCGATTTTGAATTTTTCACTTCAATTTTAAATACAAACACCGGAAACACCTATCATTTTGTGTATGATCAAGGGTATCGGGTTTTAGAAAATGATTTGTACATGTTGGTAAAAAAAGAATATTAATTTTCTTGTGATGAAAAAAAACTACACCTCCTTCTATTCGCTATTGGTTTTATTGGCGCTTTTGTTTGGTATTTTTTATTACATGATGCCCCAAAATTATGACCAAAACGAGGCATTGCTTTCTGAGTTTTCGACAAAAAGGGCTTTGGAAAAAGTAAAAGCCATGACGGTAGAGCCACATTATGTAGGTTCAAAAAACCATGAAGTGGTGGCACAATATCTTCAAAAAGAATTGCGAATTCTTGGTTTAGAAACCACCTTCCAAGAGGGTTTTACACTCTCTGACTGGGGAAATTTGACCAAATCAAAAAACATTTTAGCCCGAATAAACGGAACCGACACCTCATCTAAAGCGGTGGTGTTGCTTTCGCATTATGACAGTGCGCCCCATTCTTTTTCGAAAGGTGCAAGCGATGATGCCTCGGGCGTGGCCACGATTTTGGAAAGCGTTAGGGCATTTTTACACAACAAAACCAAGCATAAAAATGATATTATCATTCTCTTTACCGATGCCGAGGAACTGGGTTTGAACGGTGCGGCACTATTTGTAACAGAACACAAATGGGCAAAAGAAGTTGGGATGGTGCTCAATTTTGAAGCCCGCGGTTCGTCTGGGCCTAGTTATATGTTGATGGAAACCAATGCGGGCAATGCCAAGATGGTAGATGCTTTTTGCAAAGGAAAATCAAAATTTCCGGTTACCAATTCGTTGATGTATAGCATTTATAAAATGTTGCCCAATGATACTGATTTGACCGTTTTTAGAGAAGAAGGCAAAATTCAAGGCTACAATTTTGCGTTTATCGACAACCATTTTAATTATCATACGGTTCAAGATAACTATGAAAATTTAAAACCAAAAACGTTAGCGCATCAAGGTTCCTATTTGGTTCCGTTGTTAAATTATTTTTCGAATGCCGATTTGTCAAACTTTAATTCCAAAAAAGACAAGGTATATTTCAACATTCCATTTAGTTTTGTGAGCTATCCTTTTGAATGGATTTTCCCTATGCTGCTGATAACGTTTTTGTTGTTTGTGGTGTTTATAGTTATTGGATTGGGCAAACGAACTTTGCGTTTGGATGAAATGATAAAGGGTTTTGCACCGCTTTTTAGCACGATAATCACCTGCGGAGTAGTGACGTATTTGGGATGGAAAATTTTGCTAGCCGCCTATCCGCAATACAACGACGTTCTTCAAGGATTTACCTATAACGGACACGATTATATCTATGGTTTTGTGAGTTTGACACTGGCCATTTGCTTTTTGTTTTACCAAAATGGCACCATGAAACATAGAGAAATGAGCCGAATGATTGCACCCTTATTTTTGTGGTTACTACTTAATTTGGGCATTGCCATTTACTTAAAAGGCGCAGGATTCTTGATTATTCCAGTAATGGCAAGTTGCCTAATGTTGGGCATTTTTATTGTTACCCAAAAAAGTCATTGGTTACTAAATTGCCTTTTGGCCCTTCCAACATTAGTGCTCTTGGCGCCATTTATTGAAATGTTCCCGATAGGTTTAGGACTGA
>JBILYQ010000051.1:0-10211 GCA_044377655.1 Flavobacterium sp. | reverse complement strand
GCAATTTTAGAAGCAGGATTGAGCTATAGCTTAAATATTTCTGTAGGAAGTTATCAAGATCAAAGTGTAGCGGTTTGGATTGATTTTAATGATGATTCCGTTTTTTCTAATGAAGAAAAGGTTGGAGTATCAACAACTCCTATCGAATCTTTTGGGTCAGGTGTTATAAATATAATTTTAGGTTGCGAATCTATACCAGGATTGCACAGAATGAGAATTCGAGATGTTTGGAATATAGATTCAAATGACATAGAACCTTGCAGCAATTATGGATATGGTGAAACCGAAGACTATGACATAACAATCATATCAGCATCAGCATGCCAAGAACCATCGGGATTAAATGCTTCTGGAATAAATTCTTCAAGTGCATTACTTTCTTGGAATTTAAGCTGTGGAAGTGTTTCCTGGGATTTACATCTTACAAGTCAAGGAGGCGGTTTGCCTTCTGGAAATCCATCAAATCCAAATGCAACAAGTCCTTTGCTTGTTACTAATTTGGAGTCTTTCACAACCTTTGATTTTTATGTAAAATCCTATTGCGAAGCCAGTGGAGAAAGTACTTGGGCTGGACCATTTACATTTACAACACTGCCTTTGGCTGTGGCAAATGATGATTGTTTTATAGCAACTTCTTTAACAGTAGGGGGAACTTTTGATGTAAATGCAGTTGTGGCAACGAACATCGGCGCAACTACTTCAGTTGGAAATCCAAATCCAACTTGTGCAATTTTTGGATTTGGTGGTGATGTTTGGTTTAGTCTTGTTGTTCCTTCTGATGGAAATGTCAACGTTGAAACTAAAGCAGAAACAGGATCAGCATTGGTTGATACTGGAATGACAGTATTTTCGGGAGTTTGCGGAACATTAACAACTCTTGCCTGTAATGATGACAAAGGGATTGATTCATTCTCGTTATTGAGTTTAACAGGTTTAACTCCTGGCGAAACAATATATGTTAGAGTTTGGGAATATGCAAATGATACCTTTGGTCAGTTTAGGGTCTCAGCATGGAATCCAACATTAAGCACAAATGCCTTTGAAAACGTGAGCTTTTCGCATTATCCAAATCCTGTAAAAGGCATTTTAAATGTAACTTTTTCAGAAAATATATCCAAAGTGGAAGTCTTCAATTTGTTAGGTCAAAAAGTTATGATGCAAAATGTAAATGCTACACAAGTTCAAATCGATATGTCAGGATTGCCAAACGGAACCTATTTGGCAAAAGTTTTCAGCGACTCTCAATTCAAAACAGTTAAAGTTTTAAAAGAATAGTTTTAATCATAAATAATGTTTAAAAACCACCTAGAAATAGGTGGTTTTTCTTTTTCAGAAAACTTATCTTTGTTAAAATTTTTGAATATGTATTTTTCCATAATTATTCCAGTTTACAATCGTCCAGACGAAATAAAAGAGCTTTTGGAAAGTCTTGTTTTACTTGATTATAATGATGAATTTGAAATAGTTATTGTTGAAGACGGTTCTTCAATAAATTGTAAAAGCATAGTAGATTTTTTTATAGATAAGCTCTCAATATCCTATTACTTCAAAGAGAATTCTGGTCCTGGAGATTCAAGAAATTATGGAATGAATTTGGCTAAAGGAGATTACTTTATAATTTTCGATTCGGATTGTATTATACCAAAGCATTATTTGTCAGAAGTTGAAAAAGAACTTAATCATAATTTTGTGGATTGTTTCGGTGGTCCCGACAAAGCTTTAGATTCTTTTTCGGATATTCAAAAAGCAATAAATTTCGCGATGACTTCATTTATGACAACTGGAGGAATTCGAGGTGGTTCGGAAAAAATAAATAAATTTCAACCAAGAAGTTTTAATATGGGAATTTCAAAAATTGCATTTCAAGCATCAAATGGTTTTGGAAATATTCATCCAGGAGAAGATCCAGATTTGTCCATCAGACTATGGAACTTGGGTTTTGAAACCCGACTTTTTACAAATGCATTCGTTTTCCATAAAAGAAGAATTGATTGGAATAAATTTTCAATACAAGTCAATAAATTTGGAAAAGCAAGGCCTATTCTTAATAGCTGGTATCCAAAATACAATAAACTTACTTATTTTTTTCCATCAGTTTTTATTATTGGTTTTATATTCTCAGTTTTATTCCTTTTATTGGGATGGAAACTTCCTATTGTTCTTTATTGTTTTTATTTTATAATGGTTTTTATTATTGCAACTTTTCAAAACAATAGTATTAAAATAGGTTTATTATCAGTCATTGCAGTTTCAAAACAATTTTTTGGTTATGGAAAAGGATTTCTTGAATCCTATATCAAAATAATACTTTTAAAACAAAATCCACAAACTGTGTTTCCCGAAATGTTTTTTAAAATAAAATCATGACAAAAGTTGTTTGTTTGACAGGTGGAATTGGAAGTGGAAAAACACTCATTGCAAACTATTTTAAATCGTTGGGAATACCTGTCTACATTGCAGACGATGAGGCAAAAAAACTCATGAAAAAAACAAAAATAATCCAGGCTATTGAAGCAATCTTTGGAAAAACTATTTTTGAAAATGATATGATCAACAAGGAAAAATTAGCTTCAATTGTTTTTAATAACCCCGAAAAATTAAAAGCACTCAACCAAGTTATTCATCCTGCTGTAAAAAAAGATTTTGAAGATTGGCTTTCAAAACATAAGTCTTTGCCTTTAGTTGTTAAGGAAGTTGCTATATTATTTGAAAGTGGTAGTAATTCATTTTGCGATATAATAATTACAGTAGTTGCACCTTTGGAAACTCGAATTCAAAGAGTACTAGAACGCGACAACACTAATCGCGAAAATATTTTAGCTAGGATAAATAATCAATGGACCGACGAACAAAGAATTAGTAAAAGTGATTTCATAATTCACAACATTTCTGTTGATGAAGCAAAAAAAGAAGTTGATGAAATTCTTAAATTATTGAAAAATCAATAATTTCAGTTCTAGATGTTAATGTTTGGTTAATGTATTCGCGGTTCAAATGTTAAAATAGTAAATTTGTTGTGATGAATAAAATATTTTTCCGTCTACTTGTTGTTTTAATGAGTTTATCCTTAATTGGAATAATTCTTGTTCAAGTGTATTGGTTTAATTCCTCTTTTGAAAAAAGTGAAGAGCAGTTTAAATTTCATGTGAAGCAAGTTCTTGGTAATGTTTCTGATAAATTACAGAAACAAGAAATGTACACATTCTATGAAAAATACAACCAATTAAAAGATAGTACAGGTAAAGTTCCCCAGAAAAGTGATTTTTTGGAGTTTGGATATTACCAAAGAGATTCAAGAACTAATGAAACAATAATTTATTCAAACAGCATCATTACTGAAGATTATGATATTTCTTCATCGTTCTTTGATAAAAAATTGGATAGTGTAAAACTGAAAAATTTCTCATCTAATAGAAAAATTGAAATTTATAACGGTAATAATATTGATAATTCTAGTATTCCACAAAAAATTTCTCCAGATACAAAAATAGAAAAATCTGGAAGATTGGAAATATTGGATAACGCACAATTTGAAATATCGTATAAAGATGTTTTCTCTACAAAACCTATACGGGAAAGAGTAAACGCTGAGACATTACAAAAACTAGTGAAAAACGAATTGAATGAATATGGTGTAAAAACACCTTTTGAATTCAATGTATACAGTAACGGTTTAGCCACTAAAATCAAATCGGAACATTTTCGATATGACAAAGAAGCTACATATTCTATTCCGATATATATTGATAATGAAGGAAATAGTAAATATCAATTGCTATTGACGTTTCCACAAAAAAAGAAATTTTTATTTTCTGAGTTGGTTTCAATTTCAATTTTGTCAATAATTTTTACACTAATTATAATAATTGCCTATTCAAGTGCGTTGAGTCAATTGATAAAACAACGTTTGATATCTGAAATTAAAACAGATTTCATTAATAACATGACACACGAATTCAAAACTCCAATAGCAACAATAAACCTTGCATTGGATGCCATTAAAAATCCAAAAGTAATTGACGATAAAGAAAAGGTACATCGTTATTTACAAATGATTAGAGATGAAAACAAACGTATGCATGCTCAAGTTGAAAACGTATTACGAATTTCCAAACTTGAAAAAAAAGAATTAGAAATAAGCAAAGAATCTATTAGTATACATGATATTGTGGAAGATGCCATTGAACATGTTAATTTGATAATAGAAGATAGACAAGGTACAATAACAACTCATTTTGATGCTAAACGAACCTCTGTTTTATTAAACGATGTTCATTTTACAAATGTCATTGTTAATATTTTAGATAACGCCATTAAATACTCGCCTGATCCTCCAGCTATTGATGTTTATACAGAAAATGTAAAAGATTATGTGATTATTAAAATCAAAGATAAAGGAACAGGAATGAGTAAAATTGCTCAAAAAAGAATTTTTGAAAAATTTTATCGCGAGCATACAGGCGATATACATAATGTTAAAGGTCACGGTTTAGGATTGGCCTATGTTAAAAGAATTATTGAAGACCATAATGGTCAAATTTTCGTTGAAAGCGAAAAAGGAAAAGGAAGTACGTTCACAATTAAAGTCCCACTCATAAACTAATAAATATATGGAAACAGAAAATAAAAAAATACTGCTAGTAGAAGATGATCAGAACTTTGGAGCCATTCTAAAAGACTATTTGTCGCTAAATGACTTTGATGTCACTTTGGCTAAAAATGGAATGGAAGGTTTCGAAAAATTCAAAAAAGACAATTTCGATTTGTGTATTTTGGATGTAATGATGCCTTATAAAGATGGTTATACTTTGGCAAAAGAAATCAGAGAAAAGAATAAAGAAGTGCCTATCATTTTCTTAACAGCAAAATCTATGAAAGAAGATGTCCTAAAAGGATACAAAGTTGGCGCAGACGATTATTTGAATAAACCTTTCGATTCAGAGGTTTTATTAATGAAAATTAAAGCAATTATTCAAAGAAAGGCTTCCGAAAATAAAAATGAGCCTGTTAAATTTGAATTCCAAATTGGAAATTTTCACCTTAATTCTAAACTTCGTTTTTTAACTTTCAAAAACGAAGAACCGATTAAATTATCACCAAAAGAGAACGAATTGCTAAAAATGTTGGCGGTTTATGAAAATGATTTAATGCCAAGAGAACTTGCTCTTACAAAAATTTGGAGAGATGATAATTATTTCACATCGCGAAGCATGGACGTTTACATCGCCAAGCTAAGAAAGTATCTTAAACTTGATGAGGATGTGGAAATATTAAATATTCACGGTGAAGGTTTTAGATTGGTTGTGAAAAATAAAAAAGCATCATAAATAGCAAATGGCTTCAAGAAATTGGAGCCATTTTTATTACCAATTTAATTGCAAAGCAAAACATGTTTTATCGTCTTTTGTGATACTGAAAATAGTTTTTGTTTCGGTTACATTTTCATGAATAACAACATTATCTTTCAACGATAATTCTTTTAGAAAATTCATTTCTAAACTTTTAATTTGCTGTTTTAAAATAAATTTTTCATCTATACAATCCAAGCACCATTCTAAATATTTCACATTATTAACATGATTGACAATATCCAAATCAGATAAAACAACCTTTTTTTCAAAAACTATTTCTTTTTCATCTTTGATATCAATTTTTGAAAACGGGATTTCTGTTGGTTTATTCTCTGGATACAAATCAAAATGCTCATAAGGCAAAGCTAATGCTTCTGGACGGCGAGATTTGGTATTAAATACTGCCCAAAATGTCTCCGCTCCAATCATTTTTTTGCCATTTACACACATTTCCAAAGCACGAACTGACCGCGAATTTTCCAAAGTATTTATCCAAGTTTTCACTGTTACAACATCTTTCCATTTGGGTAATTCTATAATTTCCATGCGCATTCTGCTCAAAACCCAGGCTTGATTAAATTCTTGCATATCCACAAAACTAATTCCGCCTATTTCTGAATGGGATGCTGCCGTTAATTGTAAAATATTACATAAATCTGTGTATTTCAAATAACCATTTGGCGTACATTGAGTAAAATTTATTTCCCAATCTTTGGAGAAAATAGAGGTGAAGTCAGCAGATATTGGCATTATTGATTTTCTATTTTTGAGTTTATCATTTGGATAACTTCCGAAGTTGGCGTTGAATAGTCAAACCAATCCACATTTTCAGTTCTTTTGAACCAAGTCATTTGTCGCTTGGCAAATCTTCGGGTGTTTTTTTTTATCTCTTCAATAGCAAAATCTAAAGTTGTTGTTCCATCAAGATAATCGAATAATTCTCGATAACCAACTGTTTGTAATGCATTTAAATCTTTATTTTGAAATAAATTTTTTGCTTCTTCAAGTAAACCTACGTTCATCATGAGGTCAACTCGCCGATTAATTCGGTCATACACAATTGTTCTTTCTGCCTCCAAACCAATAACAATAGGAGTGAAGTTTCTATTCTTATTTTTCTGATTTAAAAAAGAAGAATAGGGCTTCCCCGTTCCAATACAAACTTCTAGAAAGCGCATTATTCGATGCGGGTTTTGTAATGTTTGCGGATTTTCTTTGGTTATTTTTTCGAAATAAATAGGATCAAGTTCTTGAAGTTTTCGGTTTAAGAATACTAGGCCTTTTTCTGAAAATTCGTTTCCAACTTCTTCTCGAACACTTGGTTCAATGGCTGGGAAAGTATCCAAACCATTCAAAACAGAATCTACATATAAGCCGGAACCGCCAACCATAATTTGAACATTGTTATTTAAAAATAATTCGTCCAATTTTGCAATCGAATCTCGCTCAAAATCTCCAACAGTGTATTCGTCAAAAATGGATTTGTTTTGTATAAAATGATGCGTAGCGGAAACCAATTCTTCAACTTTCGGAACCGCAGTTCCAATGCTCATTTCTTTAAAAAACTGTCTGCTATCGCAGGAAATGATATCACAATCAAAATAATGCGCCAAAGCAATACTTAAGGAAGTTTTTCCTATTGCCGTTGGTCCAATAATTGTAATGAGATAATTCATTGGGTTAAAATTTGACAATCTTCATCACCTTATATTTTCGTAAATAACCGTGAATAATGTTACGCGTATCTCGATTATTTTGCATTGGAATTATAATATTTTTTAGAATTTCAATATTATTAATTTGATAATTTAAATCATAAAAACAATAGCCTTTGT
Source organism: Flavobacterium sp. (assembly GCA_044377655.1). Lineage (GTDB taxonomy): Bacteria > Bacteroidota > Bacteroidia > Flavobacteriales > Flavobacteriaceae > Flavobacterium. The sequence goes on along the minus strand of JBILYQ010000051.1, from coordinate 3,025 downwards.
AGATACCGTTTTCAATCAAAATAGCACTGCGTTCTTCAAGACTTCTACCTTTATCAATTACAACCATATTTTCATTTTCAAACTGGTTTTTTTCAATGAATTGCTTTACTCTTTCGTTGTATTCTTCGGCAGATACTTTGCCAATGCAAGCGCCATCGCATTCTTTTATCTTATATTGAAAACATTCATTTTTGGTTTCATATAAACCAGTATATTTTTGACACAAATTGTAGCTCGATGTTATTCTGAACAAAGCATTTTTTCCTTCTTGAATAGATACAAAAGAGGTGATTTCTTTTTTTCTACCGTCCGTTTTTTGAAGTTTTAAATTGATATATCCGTTTTCATCTTTTTCTTGATACAAAGCCCATTGGAAAATGCTTTTTCGTTGTGCGCGATTATGTATCGGTTTGTTGATTTTAATTTCTTCGCTTTCTTTCAAAAGTGCCACTAGTTCACTTCCTGTTTCTTCAAATGAAACGGTGAATACTTCGAGCTGAATTTTTAAGCACTTTTTACTGGTTCCAGAGAAATGCTGATTAACACGTTTCTTGATGTTTTTGCTTTTGCCTATGTAAATTAATATTCCTTTTTCGTTATGAATATAATAAATTCCAATTTTGCTTGGTAAACGTTCCACAATTTCCAATAATTTTGGAGATAGTCCTTTTTTAAGTTCCGTTTTTACCAAACTTTTTAGGATCTCTTTTTCAACATCTTTTGCCAAAAGCATTTTAAAGAGTTTCACAGTTGCCATCGCATCGCCACTCGCGCGATGTCGGTCGGCCATTGGAATTCCTAAAGCACGAACCAATTTTCCTAAACTATAAGAAAGATGACCAGGAATTAGTTTTTTTGAAAGTTCGACCGTACAGAGCGTTTCCTTTTCAAATTCATAGCCCAAACGGCTAAATTCTGTTCGTAAAATTCGGTAGTCAAAGGATGAATTATGAGCCACAAGTATGCAGCCTTCTGTCATTTCTATAATTCGTTTTGCAACTTCATAAAACTTTGGTGCTGAGCGCAACATTGCGTTATTGATGCCAGTCAAATTTACTACAAATGGCTGAATCGGTTTTTCTGGATTGACTAAACTGATGAATTGATCTATAATTTCGTGACCATCAAATTTATAGATGGCGATTTCAGTGATTCCTTCTTCGTTGAATTGACCTCCAGTGGTTTCTATGTCGAGTATTGCGTACAAAATAAATGTTCAGTATTCGGTTTTGACTATTCTAAAAATTAAAAAATGTTATTCAAAAATCAATTTCTCCCACCAAAGATACTACTTCCTATTCGAACCATTGTACTACCACATTCAATTGCAAGTTGATAATCGCCAGACATTCCCATTGAGATAGTTTTGAGTTTCAAGTTTTGAGTTTTGAGTTTGGAACATTTATCAAATATAGATTTCAAATGAAGAAATTCCTTTTTTATTTGTTCCTTGTTTTCTGTGAATGTCGCCATTCCCATCAACCCTACAATTTTTATATTTTCTAGTTTTTTAAATCCTTCCGAGGAAAATATATCCTTCAATTCTTTTTCGTCCAATCCAAATTTACTTTCTTCTTCAGCAATATATATTTGTAGCAAGCAATCAATAACACGATTGTGTTTTTGAGCTTGTTTATTGATTTCTTCCAATAATTTCAAACTGTCAACACCGTGAATTAGACTCACATATTCGGCCATGAATTTTACTTTATTTGTTTGCACGTGTCCAATCATGTGCCATTGAATATCTTTGGGCATTTGCTCCCATTTCTCGGTCATTTCTTGTATTTTGTTTTCCCCAAAAATACGTTGACTAGCGTTGTAAGCTTCCATCAAATCTGCTACAGGTTTTGTTTTTGAAACTGCTATTAAAGTCACGTTTTCTGGTATTGAGACTTTTATTTGATGTAAATTTTGTGCAATTGACATTTTGAGAATTATTTAAATTAAAGTTCATAAACCACTAAACCACTTCTGAACTTGGGTTCGATGTAGGTGCTTTTTGGTGGCATAATCAAATTATTATCGGCCAAAGCTTTTATTTCTGAAATATCGGAAGGGAAAAGTAGGAACCCAACTTCAAATTCACCTTCATCTACTAATTCTTTTATAGTCAAAATGGATTGTTTTCCAGGAATATATTCAATGCGTTCATCGTTGCGCAAATCTTCAATTCCAAGGATGGGTTGCAATACTTTATCATATAATATTTGCGCATCTAAGTTTTCTAAAATTGAAGGTTGTTTGTTTTCCTGTTTGTAGAACAAGGCATAGAAATTACCATCAAGATACATTCCAAATTCAAACTTGCTTTGCGGTTTCCACAATTCTTGCTCTTTACATTTAATGATAAAATGTTCGGAAAGTTTTTCAAGAAAATTCTCTTTTTGATAACCATTTAAATCACGAATAATTCTATTGAATTCATAGATTTTCACGTTGCTTTCAGCGATTAGAAAGCTCATAAAATAATTAAAACTTTCGTTTCCTAATTCGGTATTTTGGTCATGTAGCAATTCTGCAGAAGCTGATCGATGGTGACCATCTGCAATATATAATTCTGCAATTGTTTCAAATTGATTTTGTAACCAATTGATTTCTTCATCGGAATCAACTTTCCACAGGGTATGTTTTTCTTTATTTGTTGTCGAAAAACAATAAATGGGTTGGCTTTTTTTCTTCTCTGAAACCCAATCGTTAATTATAATATTATCTGGATACGTAATTAAAACGGGTTCGGTATTGAAACGGGTTTGGTGCAAATAATCCTTGAACAATTCCACGCGATATTGTAGCGTGTCCTCATGTTTTTTGATAACATTATTTTTATAATCTTCAATGGAAGTTCCTGCCACAATTCCTGTGAAGGATTTTGTTTTGTTCTCTATTTCATACAAAAATAAAACTGGTTTATTTTCTTCAATAAAAACACCTTCATTTTTAAAATCTTGGTACTTGTGTGCTACTCCTTTATAACGCTTGTCTAAAGTGATTTTTTGTGAATGAACATAGGCAGGATTGATAA
>JBILYQ010000263.1:0-3444 GCA_044377655.1 Flavobacterium sp. | reverse complement strand
GACTTTAGAGTTACCTGTAGTAAGGGAACCTACATTCGGTCACTAGCATTTGATTTTGGAAATGCATTACAATCTGGCGCTTATCTTTCAGCACTACGAAGAACAAAAATCGGCAATTATAATGTTGATAATGCCGTTCTTGTTACTGATTTTGAAGATTCAATAGCTCAAGATTAGTCATCAAATCAATAATTTCATTTTGGGTGGATAATCCTTTATCATGTAAATACCAAAGTTGTAAATCAGTTTTTGCTGTTTCATCTACAAGTCCCTGTTTTTGTTTATAATTCAAAATTAATTGTTTGGCACCTTTCGGTCTTGGTCCAAAATCTCCTAAAACTTTCAAACTACTTTTTTCAATAATTATAAGTTTTGGAATAGCTTTCGCTCCATGGGTCAAAAACAAATTCATCAAAGCTTCATTTTCATCTCGAAGCACAATTTTTAATTCAATTTGCTTTGAAAATTCAGCCATTTTATGAATAATAGGTAGGATTTGTGCAGCATCCCCACACCAACCTTCTGAAATAACTAACCAAATATATTCTTTTTGAAACGTCTCTAGTATTTGAATATTTTCGATGGAAATCTTTATCGTTTTCTCCAGTCTATTCATTCTAACTTCGTTCAATTCGCTATAATGAAGCAAATCTGCTGTTTGTTCATTTCCTGTCGAAAAACCCTCTTGTAAAAGTTTTGAAACATGTTTTTTGTATTCCGCATAAGTAAAACTTTTGGACAAACATTGATTTATAATGGTTTTCATAAATAGAAATTAGTGATACACAAAGTTATGAAATCAAAAACGGAAACTTGGTGATAAAAGTCATATAACATTATTTTTTTCATCTATAATAAAAAAAGATAATGTTTATATTTGCAACACAAAAAACAATACAGCTATAATGAAATACAAAAGAATTCTACTAAAATTAAGCGGAGAAGCATTAATGGGCGACAGACAATATGGAATCGACCCAAAAAGGCTTGCCGAATATGCCGATGAAATTAAACAAATTCACGAAAAGGGTGTGGAAATTGCAATCGTAATTGGCGGTGGAAATATTTTTAGAGGAATTTCTGGAGCAAGCAATGGCATGGATAGAGTTCAAGGCGATTACATGGGAATGCTTGCCACGGTTATCAACGGAATGGCATTGCAAGGTGCTTTAGAAGATAAAGGAATGTTGACTCGTTTGCAAACTGCTTTGAAAATCGAAGCAATTGCCGAACCATATATTAAAAGAAGAGCAGTACGTCATCTTGAAAAAGGTAGAATTGTAATTTTTGGTGCAGGAACAGGAAACCCTTATTTTACAACCGATACAGCAGCCGTTTTACGTGGTGTTGAAGTGCATGCCGATGTGATTTTGAAAGGAACTCGTGTAGACGGTGTTTATGATTGTGATCCTGAGAAAAATGTAGATGCCGTAAAATTTGACCACATCACTTTTGACGAAGTTTTGAAAAAAGGGTTGAATGTAATGGATACTACAGCGTTTACACTAAGTCAAGAAAATAAATTACCTATCGTGGTTTTTGATATAAATAAAAAAGGCAACCTGCTGAAAATTTGCGAAGGCGAGAATATTGGAACAATAGTAAACATATAGTTCTAGAAAAAAAATAGGTTTTTAAATCAAAAAAAATGACTGAAGAAATTGAATTTATTTTAGATAGCACGAAAGAATCTATGATTGGTTCTATTGCGCACTTGGAAAAAGAATTTTTAAATATCCGAGCTGGAAAAGCAACTCCCCAAATGTTGGGAAGTGTATTTGTAGATTACTATGGTGCTCAAACACCTCTTTCACAAATATCGAATGTAAATGTTCCCGATGCAAGAACAATCACCGTTCAGCCCTATGAAAAAAGCATGTTGCACCCAATTGAAAAAGCAATTATGATTGCTAATATTGGTTTCAACCCAATGAACAATGGTGATGTAATTATTATCAACGTTCCAGCTTTAACAGAAGAAAGACGTCGTGATTTAGCAAAACAAGCCAAAGTCGAAGCCGAAGACGCTAAAATTGGTATTCGAAATGCACGTAAAGAGGCTAACACCGATATTAAAAAATTGGAAAAAGACGGAACTTCCGAAGACATTTGTAAAAGTGCAGAAGAGGAAGTTCAAAAATTGACCGATGCTTTTATTAGAAAAATTGATGAAGTCTTGGCTGGAAAAGAGGCCGAAATAATGAAGGTATAACAGTTATTGATTCTTTAAAAAATCCGTTTTGTCTGGTTTGAAAAACAGGATAAAACGGATTTTTAATTGTTATTTTTGTAAAAAACTTAGTAAAGTCTTTTTCATGAAACTAGTGATAGCATTTTTTTTAATGTTTGCCTTTTCGCTTCAAGCACAATTCCAAATTAATGGAATTGTAAAAGATTCTGATACGAAAAAAGGACTTCCATTTGCAACCATCACAACCGATAATGGCATGGCTACTATTGCCGATGTGGATGGTAAATTTTATTTTTCGCTTTCATTTCAACCCGAAACCTTGAGTATTTCCTATGTTGGTTATGAAAAAAAAACCATCTCCTTATATGAAACAAAATCCTATTTTTTAATTTTTCTTTCCCCAAAAACAAATATCCTCAAGGAAGTTGTATTGTCCAATGAAAACCCAGCAAATGCCATCATAAAAAAGGCTATTGCAAATAAAGACAGTAACAACCCACAAAAAAAACTCAATAGTTTTCAATTCAAAACCTATAATAAACTACTTGTTTCTGCCAATCCCGATTCGATTTCCGGAGCCATTGATTCTGTTTTTTCGAACACCAGTTTGAGTAGAAAATTACAAAAGATAGATTCCTCCAATTATAAATTCAAAAAAATAATTGTAGACCAGCATTTGTTTTTGTCTGAGAAAGTGTCTCAATTCCAGTTTAGCAAACCCATATTAAAGGAAACAGTTCTTGGCACAAGAATGGCCGGTTTTAAAGAACCAATCTATGAAATTCTTGGTTTTAGTTTACAGTCATTTTCAATTTATGACAATAAATATGAGCTGTTTGAAACCAAATACGAAAGTCCCATTTCATTGCATGCCCTTTCAGATTATAGTTATAAATTATTGGATACGACCCAAATTGACAATCGCGAAGTTGTAGTTGTTTATTTTAGAAACAAAAAGAAAACTGCAAAATCAGGATTAGAAGGATTACTCTATGTGGACAGTCAAAATTATGCCATTGCCAAAGCTATCATGAGAATTCGAGGTGTTTTAGATATTAGCGGAACGCACGAATTTCAATATATTCCCGAAGAAAAAATTTGGTTTCCCATTCATAAAAACTTCAAAATCATTAAAGGTAAGAGCCAAGAAGCAATCTCCATTTTAGGAGGAAGAATTCGATTTGAAGCAGAATCTGACGATGAAATAACGGGTAACAAAAAAGCAGCTGCCGATTTTACTTATCTATCCTCTG
>JBILYQ010000262.1:0-3451 GCA_044377655.1 Flavobacterium sp. | reverse complement strand
ATTTTTACTTATTTATAAATAATGTGAATTCTAAAGACACTATTTTTTTAAAAGTCATCGATGTTAAAAACCTGCCATATGATTGCAAAATCTTGGCTTTTACTACAAAATCAACGCCCTTGTATTTAATAACTTGGATTGAAAAAATTACAATCAAAACAGATTTAAAAACGGAGGACATTATTAATTTACACTCAGAAATTTATGAATTATCATCAAAAAAACAAGTTGTAGCCAATACACAAATTACCAAAAATATAACTGAAAAAGTTTTCCTTGACAAATTAAAAAATGCCTCGGAAACCCAACAAAGAGTTCGGAGAGAAGGATTTGAATTTATTTTACTTCCCGAAGGTGATATCGTTTTGAAAACAAAAACTCAGGAAAATAAAATGATGTATAATCCAATTGACAAAAAATATGTAGATGCAAAACCGGCGAGCAAACCAACTACAACAAAACGACCAGTAACAAAGAAAAAAAGATAACAGAATACCGATTTAAATCTATATTTTTTTTAATTCACTTTTATTTCAAAAGTTTTATCCCAATTTTTCCCAGTCACAAAAATGGTTTTTGTCTTTTTATTGTAAGCAATTCCGTTTAAGACATCCGCTTGACTATTGGTTATTTTCGTTTTTAATGCCGATAAATCCAAAACAGCTTCAACGGCACCTGTCTTAGGGTTAATAACGGCAATCGCATCTTTTTGCCAAATGTTTCCATATATTTTTCCATCTATCCATTCTAATTCATTTACACTTTTAATTTTACTATCATTAGTGTAAACATTTATAAAATCAATCATTTTTTGAGTGTCAGGATTCATTTTCCAAATTTTCTCCGTTCCGTCTGAATGGTAAATATTTTGACCATCATTAGTCATTCCCCAACCCTCTATTTTTTTATCATAGTTGAAACTTTTTAGCTTTTTTAAAGTATTTGCATCATAAATAAATCCAACACCATTTTGCCAAGTCAATTGATAAATTTTGTCATTTATAACAGTAATTCCTTCTCCAAAATACTGTTGGTCTAAATCGACTTTCTTAATTATTTTCCCTGTTTTGAAATCAGTTTTGGCAATGTATGACAAACCTTTTTGTCCCGTACTTTCCACTAATGTATCCCTATAAAATTCAAAACCTTCTGTAAAAGCATTGATATCATGAGGATAAGTATTTACAATTGTGTAAGTTAAGAGTTTTGGAGCACTATCTGCGACCAATTCTATACGAGATGAAGTTGTAATGGTTTCACCTTCAAAATAGATTAGAGCTTTTAGATTTTGGTATCCAAATTTTTCATTTTTTAAGTTAAACGAGATTTTTTTAGAACCTTTTACACGACCAACTTTTTTATCGTTAGCGTAATAAATAATACTATCGATTGTTTTGCCTTTTAGGTTTGAAATTTCCAAATTAACTTTATCATTTGAAAGGTATTTTGGTTTTAAAACACTTTCGTTAAAGCTGAAATAATTTTCTTTGTCTTTTATACTATCTCCACAACTAACAGCGCTTAATCCTAATAAAATGAATGCTAATGCTTTATATTTTTTCATGGTTTTTAAATTGAATTTACAAGATACAAAAGTAATTTTATATCAAATACTTTCTTGTAAAAATACAAAAAGATTGTATATTTGCACCGGCAAGTCCTACACGACCAGCTCCTACAAAATCCTCCAGGATGGGAACATAGCAAAGGTATGTGGTTGAGCGGTGCGATGTAGGTCGCTTGCCATTTTTTATAAAATAATGATCTTCCACTTGGAAGATTTTTTGTTTTTAGAGAGATAATATGAAAATCTAAAAATACTATCTTTACAATTCAAATCTCGAACGATCGGGATATAATCCTAAAAATAAATGAGTAAAGTAGTTTTAATAACTGGTGGTTCATCTGGAATTGGAAAAGCCATTGGAGAGTTTCTATTTCATAAAGGTTTTATTGTTTATGGAACAAGTCGAAATCCTGAAAAAGTTACCAATTCATTGTTTCCACTTATTGCGCTTGATGTTCGAAATTCTGAAAGTATTTTGCATGCTGTTGAAAAAGTTATTTCTGTTTCAAAACGATTGGATGTAGTTATTAACAACGCTGGAGTTGGAATTACCGGACCAATTGAAGAAACGCCTATTGCTGAAATTAAAAACAATTTTGACACTAATTTTTTTGGACCTATAGAAGTCATGAAGGCAGTTTTACCTCAAATGCGTTCTCAAAATTCAGGTTTAATTGTCAATATTACGTCAATAGCAGGTTATATGGGTTTGCCTTATCGTGGCGTTTATTCGGCTTCAAAAGGTGCTTTGGAATTAATTACAGAAGCTTTGAGAATGGAAGTGAAATCATTTGGAATTCAGATTACTAATGTTGCTCCTGGAGATTTTGCTACAAACATTGCTTCGGGTCGATTTCACTCCCCTTTAATTAAGGGTTCTGCTTATGAAATTCCTTATGGAAATACTCTAAAAATGATGGATGCACATGTTGATAGCGGCAGTAATCCTGATGAAATGGCGAGGGTGATTTATCAAATTATCCAAACTCCAAATCCAAAAGTTCATTATAAAGTTGGTTCTTTTCTCCAAAAATTCTCTATTGTATTGAAACGAATTCTTTCAGATAAAGTCTATGAAAAGATGTTGATGAACCATTATAAATTGTAATTTTGCACCAAATTTTAGAAACACAACTATTTTTATTTAATAAACATTCACAACTATGAAATTTTTTATTGACACCGCTAATTTAAACGAAATCAGAGAAGCACAAGCACTTGGTGTTCTTGACGGCGTGACAACTAATCCTTCGTTGATGGCGAAAGAAGGAATTACAGGAAAAAATAATATTTTAAAGCATTACGTTGACATTTGCAATAGTGTTGATGGTGAAGTAAGCGCTGAAGTTATCGCTGTCGATTACGACGGAATGATAAAAGAAGGTGAAGAATTAGCAGAATTACACGATCAAATCGTAGTGAAATTGCCAATGACAAAAGAGGGAGTTAGAGCTTGTAAATATTTTTCAGATAAAGGAATTAAAACCAATGTAACTTTGGTGTTTTCTGCTGGTCAAGCATTATTGGCTGCAAAAGCTGGTGCAACATTCGTTTCGCCATTTATAGGTCGCTTGGATGATATCTCTACAGATGGTTTGGCTTTGATTGAAGAAATCAGATTGATTTATGATAATTATGGTTATGAAACTCAAATTCTTGCAGCTTCAGTTCGTCACACAATGCATATTGTAAATTGTGCTAAAATTGGTGCTGATGTAATGACTGGACCACTTTCTGCAATTTATGGTTTGTTAAAACATCCATTAACAGATATTGGTTTGGCTCAGTTTTTAGCCGATTATGCAAAAGGAAATAAATAATTTTCCTAAGTAAAAAAAAAGCGATTTTCAAATTCTGAAAATCGCTTTTTTTTTGGATACTTAA
>JBILYQ010000050.1:0-10255 GCA_044377655.1 Flavobacterium sp. | reverse complement strand
AGGTTTTCTTTTAAAGGAGCAAAAACCAAATTTGACAATGCTTCTCCGATTGCATTTCTGCTTCCAGCCGAAGGATTTATCAAAGCCGAAATCGAGGAATGCCCAATAGAAGTTGCAATTCCTTCTATGCCTAAATAATCCAAAGCCATCACACCACAATTGTTCAAAGGCAATTGTAATGGACCAACACATTGTTGTTTGGCTACTTTTCCACCTACACAACGATCTACTTTATTGGTCAACCAATCCTTGCAGGCCACGGCTTCCAATTGTAAAACTTGATTTAGATAATCGGATATATTTCCTTGTTTGTATTCAAGTTCACTGTAATTTCTAGCAATAGTTGTATCGGTCATCACCACTTTTGGAGAACTGCCAAACATGTCTTCCAAAGCAAAATCCATTGGTTTTGCACCAGTCGATTTACTTTCAAAAGTAAAACGATGATTATTGGTCACATCGCCAACTTGGTACATCGGTGAACGTTCTCTATCGGCAATTCGTTGCAAGATATCAATGTTTTCTTTCCCAATTATCAATCCCATTCTTTCCTGGCTTTCATTACCAATAATTTCTTTGGCAGAAAGTGTTGGATCGCCAATTGGTAATTTATCTAAATCAATCAAACCTCCAGTTTCTTCCACTAATTCAGATAGGCAATTCAAATGACCGCCGGCGCCGTGATCGTGAATAGAAACTATTGGATTTTCATCGCTTTCCACCAATCCACGAATGGCATTGGCTGCTCTTTTTTGCATTTCGGGATTGGAGCGTTGGATCGCATTGAGTTCAATTCCTGAACCAAAAGCGCCAGTATCTGCAGAGGAAACTGCTGCGCCACCCATTCCAATTCTATAATTTTCTCCACCAAGAATGACAATCTTATCTCCAACTGTTGGCTTCTTTTTGATAGCTTGATCCAGTTTTCCATAACCAATACCGCCAGCTTGCATGATGACTTTATCGTAGCCTAACTTACGACTTGTTCCACTGAGTTTGTCGAAGTGTTCGTGTTCGAAAGTCAAAATCGAACCTGTAATCAAAGGTTGTCCAAATTTATTTCCAAAATCGGAAGCACCATTAGACGCTTTTATCAAAATATCCATCGGTGTTTGATACAACCAAGGTCTTTCTTTCATTCCGTTTTCCCAATTCCTGTTTTTGTTTAATCGGGAATAGGAAGTCATGTAAACAGCCGTTCCTGCCAAAGGCAACGAGCCTTGTCCACCGGCAAGACGGTCACGAATTTCTCCGCCCGAACCTGTTGCAGCGCCATTAAAAGGCTCAACAGTTGTTGGGAAATTATGGGTTTCTGCTTTTAAGGAAATTACAGAATCAAAGTCTTTTGTTTGATAATAATCGGGTTTGTCGGCAGTTTTTGGTGCAAATTGTTGCACTTTTGGTCCTTTTACAAACGCTACATTATCTTTGTATGCCGAAACAATATCGTTTGGATTTTCAGCAGATGTTTTTTTGATAAGTTTGAATAGGGAAGAAGGCATTTCTTCTCCATCAATCACGAAAGTGCCGTTGAATATTTTATGACGACAATGTTCCGAATTCACTTGAGAGAAACCAAATACTTCCGAATCAGTGAGTTTTCTATTTAATTTTTGAGATAGATTTTCTAAGTAATTCACTTCTTCTAGACTCAATGCCAAACCTTCTTGTTTGTTAAAAGCGGCAATATTGTCAATCTCCAGAATAAGTTCCGGCTGAATATTGATGGTGAAAATAGCTTGGTTTAATTCGCTATATTTTTGCGAAAGCATTGGATCAAATTCGTTGCTGTCTGAAGCTACTTTTTGGAATTCTTCAATTCGGATGATGCCTTCAATACCCATATTTTGGGTTATTTCAACTGCATTTGTACTCCAAGGTGTTACCATTGCGGCACGTGGGCCAATAAAAAAATCCGTCAGGACGGATTTTTCTATTTTATGGGCGTTAGCAAATAACCAATTTAGTTTTGAGATAGTTTCTGCTGAAAGTTGGTTTTGCGTTTGAACAGCAAAAACGGTGGTACTTTCGTTTCCGAAGAAATGAATCATTGTGTTGTTATTAGTAGTTGTAGGTGCAAATTTAGGTTAAAAAAATGAAACCAAAAATTACAATTATATTATTTTATAAAAAACTAATCGGGGAAAACAATGTGTTGGTAGGCACCAATATCAACTTTGTTTGAGGTGACAATCCTTGTTGTTCCAATAACATCGGTTGTTATTCCCAAATCATCACCAAAACCCTTAGCATCAGAATCATCGCCAATGAATAATTGATTGTTGGCAATGTCAAAGAAATCTGGATTACCACTTTTTTTTATGTTTGTGACATCATTTATAAATGCATAATCTGGATTGTTGCTATTAAATTTGATTTGACATTTATTAAATAGAGGTGTAGTCCAAATGGCAGTTGTATTGGCGCTTTTAGCTATAAACAGTTCATCCTGATTGGAACCAAAAATAATACAATTATAAAAATCTGCTTGAAGCAAATCAAAAGCAACTTGTTGATTATTCTCGTCTAAATAGTAGTTGTCTATTGTAACAGCTTTTTGTTTTGAACTTGCCCAATTATTATTAAAAGTACAGTGTTTAAATTCATATGAACCTCCCAATGTGCAAGCTAATGAAAATTGACCTGCGGAATTTATGACTAAATTTTCGCCTTTTATTTTGGCCGTTTTGGCATATATTCCAATGTTAGAACAATTGTAGATTTGTGAATTTTTAATGGTCATAAAATTGCCATCATTACTATCAATTAATAAACCGTAAATAGCATTTTTTAAAGTCATATGGTCTATTTCATTTGCTGTGCTTCCATTTGTTAACCAAATTGTTCCCCATTGTCCTGGCCTATCTGAAAATTCAGGTTCCAATCGATCACCTTCAAAGATAACTTCGTTTTCTAGAGCTTCGGTTGTAGAAACTCCGCCTTGCACTTTTAGCGAACCGCCATTGCCAACAATTAAACCCGAATCGGCATGAAAGTGGATTCTTGCACCTGCTTCAACGGTTAATGTTTTTCCTGTTGGAACAGCCGCATATCCATAGATTACATAGGGTTTACTGTTATTCCAAGTAAATTCATCACCATTAATTGGGTCATTTTCATCTAAATAAAACCCATAAACTTCCTCACCATCTATTGGTAATGTTTCGGTTGTTCCATTGCCCAATTGTTTTGGATATAAAAAGTAAGCGTCTTTAATAAGTGTAACTAATTCTACTGTTTGTAAATTGGTTCCACCGTCAAAAAGAATTTGGTCGGTATACAAAAAATCAGTTGGATTAGCATCGGCGATATTGGCAGTAGTTTCAATAAAAATATACATGCTGTCTTTTGCCAAAAGTTCTACATCTGTAAAAATTTGATTATTATTTCCAGTCATTCCATCAACAGTCATTCTGTATTTAGATTCTTGTCCTTTGCCAAGCTGAATGTTTGGAATTTTGATGTCTTTATTGCTTTTATTGTATACTTTTAGCGTGTATGTACTGGAACTTACATCAGAAAAAACAGTGTCTAAATAGACTGTGTCTCTAGAAAAAGTTAAATCTCCAGTGCTTGCTTCAAATTGAAAGTCTTCACGGCATGAAGTCAATGAAATGGCTAATCCGATGAAAAGTAAAAAAATATAATTGCGCATGAGCTTTGTGAATTTTGGTAAATGTAAGTAATAATTTGAAAATCTTCAACTATGTTAATTTGAAAATTATACTAACGATAACGCTGAAAAACTAAATTTAGTTTGTCACTACATCGTCAAGTTGCTTTTATCTTTCCTTCATTGCCAAATTATCTGTAATTTTGCAAAAAAAAAGTATGTTATTTGATAGAGATAAAATGCTTGCCTTGTGCAACGAATGGTCCAAAAACACCTTGATGGAAACCTTGGAAATTGAATATATTGACGCAGGTGAAAATTATTTAACGGCAAAAATGCCTGTAAATTCTAGAGTCCATCAACCCATGGGATTGTTGCACGGAGGAGCATCGGTTGCATTGGCTGAAAGTGTTGGAAGTGCAGCGTCATTATTGTTCATCAATACTGAAAAACAGGAAGCTAGAGGTATTGAAATTTCGGCTAATCATTTAAGAAGCAAACGCGAAGGCACCGTTTTTTGTACAGCAACAATCATTCATAAAGGGCGAAGTATTCATCTTTGGGAAATAAAAATTACGGATGAGGAAGGTCGATTGATTTCGTTGTGCAAATTGTCGAACATGATTTTACCACGACGATAAAATGCTAGATATATTTCAAAAAGTAAGTGTCCATTTTGAAAAGCAATTCCCTTTTGTATTGTTTTGCAAACCCAATTCTGATAAGATAATTGGTTTGTTTCAGAATAATGATGAATTGTACACCATAGAAAATTTTGAAGAAAAAGGATTTGTTTTCGCACCTTTTAATGGTGATGAAATTTCTTTTATACCTCAGAATAAATCTGATGTTTATGTAGAAAAGGTTCTTATTTCGGATTATTACTTTACTAATACAAAACACTTTGCAACTAGTGAAACAGCTAAAATAGATTTCGAAAATTTAGTAAAAAAAGGAGTTTTAGCAATACAATCTGGCGTTTTTAAAAAAGTAGTTTTGTCTCGTAAAGAGATTATTGAAACCGATAATTTTGATTGCGAAACTGTTTTTAAAAAATTGCTTTCAAATTATCCAACTGCTTTCAATTATTGTTTTTTTCATCCAAAAATAGGATTATGGTTAGGCGCTACGCCGGAGCAATTTTTGAAGGTGAATGAAGGAGAAATAAAAACGGTAGCGCTTGCCGGTACCCAAATTTTCAATGGAACAGAAAATGTAGTTTGGGAAACCAAAGAAAAGGCTGAACAACAATTTGTGACAGATTTTATAACCAACAGTTTAAAAGACTACACTTCTGAAGTAACCGTTTCCGAACCTTACACCGCAAAAGCAGGGAATATTTTACACATAAAAACCGATATTACAGCCAAATTAAGAGATAAGAAAGATTTGAAAAACGTTATTCAAACTTTGCATCCAACACCTGCCGTTTGTGGTTTACCTAAAACAACATCAGAAGCTTTCATTATTGATAATGAAGGCTATAATCGCGACTATTATTCAGGATTTTTGGGTGAATTGAACCTTGATTTGGCCACTTTCAGAACGGAACAATCTGACTTGTTTGTTAATTTACGTTGCATGAAAATTATTGGTAATTTTGCTGAATTATTTATAGGTTGCGGGATTACTAGCGACAGCAATCCAGAAAAGGAATTTTTGGAAACCGTCAATAAATCCATAACGATGAAGAAAGTCTTGTGAAAACAAAGTCTTTATAATTTTGGTACTTTTGCAAAGCATATTCATTAAAAAATAGTAACATGAAATTAGACATACTAGCTTTCGGTGCCCATCCAGACGATGTAGAATTGGGTTGTAGCGGAACGATTGCCAAAGAAATCTCTTTAGGAAAAAAAGTTGGGATTATTGATTTGACTCGTGGCGAATTGGGTACTCGTGGTTCAGTTGCCATTAGAGATGAAGAAACTCAAAAAGCAACTCAGATATTAGGGATTTCCATCAGAGAAAATCTTAATATGCGAGATGGTTTTTTTGTAAATGATGAAAAACACCAGTTTGAAATTATAAAAATGATTAGAAAGTACCGACCCAATATTGTCCTTTGTAATGCAATTGACGATCGGCATATAGATCATGGAAAAGGTAGTAAATTGGTTTCAGACGCCTGTTTTCTTTCGGGTTTACGAAAAGTGGAAACAAGTATAGACGGCATTGTTCAAGAAGCTTGGCGTCCCAAGGTAGTGTATCATTATATACAATGGAAAAATATAGAACCTGATTTTGTGGTTGATATTTCAGAATTTTTTGATGTCAAGACGGCATCAATTTTGGCCTATAGTTCACAATTTTATGATCCAAATTCCAATGAACCGGTTACGCCTATTGCTACAAAAAACTTTTTGGAAAGTATTCATTATCGCACACAAGATTTTGGAAGAATAATAGGGGTGGAATATGCGGAAGGTTTCACTGTTGAAAGGTATTTGGCTGTCAATTGCTTAAGCGATTTGATATAATTATTTAATTTTTTACTTGGGAAAAGAAATCTTTTGTATTATATTTGCAGTCGTTAAAAATGGTGGTTGTAGCTCAGCTGGTTAGAGTATTGGTTTGTGGTGCCGAGGGTCGCCGGTTCGAACCCGGTCAGCCACCCAAAAACGCAAAAGTCCCGATATGTCGGGACTTTTTTTGTTAATTAAACTTTTTTGGAAATGAAAAATTCACTTTTTTTTTTATTGTTATTTCCGTTGTTGTCATTTTCTCAAATAGATAAATCTATTAAGTTCAAGGTAGCAATAATGCAAAATTTTGTTGCTAAAGGCGAAGAAGGTGAAACTGCTTTTTGGCAAACAAAAGGGAAAATCACTTTTGCGATTGTTCATTACACTGATATGCAAAACCCACAGTTTAAAGACATGTTTATAAAACAATACCAAGAATTGTTGCCAATTTACAAACGAATGGTGGTTTCTGAAGATGAACGAGATACTGCTTTATATGTGAAAATATTGATACGTCACGAGGAGGACTATCGCAATTTGTTATCAAAAGAGCAACTAGTGTTGTATTTAAAACAATTGGCAGATTTTGAGAAAAACAATTCAGAGGCTAACGATTCTTATTCTGCCTTGTTTTTTTCTGAAAATTTGTTAAAGGAATATAAATCAAAATTTACTTTATAAAAATATCCCGAATTTTTTCGGGATATTTTATTTATTACTTTCAGAATAGAAACTGTTATTATATTATTTTCCGTCTTTATCAACTACTAATCTTTTATCGCGATTTGCAATTTCCCAAGCAATAGTAAAAGCCAATTGTGTTCTTTTTGTCAATGCATCAAATTCTATTTTATCTACTTCATCCGATGCTTTATGATAATCGGCATGAACACCATTGAATAAAAATACTGATGGAATTCCGTTTTTGGCAAAATTGTAATGGTCGGAACGATAATAAAAACGATTTTTATCTTCTCTATCATTGTATTTGTAATCAATAAAAAGATTTGTGTATTTTTTATTTACTTCCTCACAGATAGTATACAAATCTGACGATAAATAGTCAGAACCAATTAGATAAATATAATTATTACTATCCGAATGTGCCTCATCTCTGCGCCCAATCATGTCGATATTAACATCGGCAACGGTATTTGCCAATGGGAATAATGGGTTTTCAGAATAATATCTTGAACCGTGTAATCCGTGTTCTTCTCCAGTAACATGCAGAATTAGGATGGAACGTTTTGGTCCATGACCTTCATTTTTTGCTTTTTGAAATGCTTTTGCAATTTCTAATAAGGCTACAGTTCCAGATCCATCATCGTCGGCACCATTATAGATTTCGCCATTTTCAACCCCAATATGATCATAATGTGCTGAAATCACAACGATTTCCTCTGGTTTTTCTGACCCTTCAATAAATGCCCAAATATTTTCCGAATCGCCTAAGTTTTCATTGCGTTTTGCATTTAAATAGGCAGCAGGAACGGCTTGGTAATAACTTGTAGCACCTTTTGGAAAAGGAACTCCTGCTTTTTGGTATTGTTCTATCAGATAGTTTCCAGCTTTTTTTTGACCGATACTTCCTGTTTCTCTTCCTTCCATTTCGTCTGAGGCCACGATAGTCAAATTGGTTTTCATGGAAACTTCAGTAATAGAATTGATGTATTTGGTTTGGTCTAAGGGCTTTTTTTCAAATGCTCTTTTTTGACCTGAGCATGCCAAAATAGTGAAGGATAATAATCCTGTTAAAATGATTTTTTTCATAGTGTTTTAGTGAATGTTGATAAAAGTATAGACTGCAAAGCAAATTAAAATAATGATGATAGCGATAAAATTTATGAAAAACATAACAATTCCTTTCAATAATGAAACCCATCTTTTTTCATTATAAAAACGATGGTGTGCTGGAAAAAAGTAATACAACATATAGATAACAACAATAGCAGATGCTACATATTCCAAAACATTGAAAAAAGTATAATCGCTAATGAAACTTAACACAAAATTTATTAGTCTTATAAAAAAGACACTCAATAATAAAAACGAGAAATAATGTAATGTAAAAATACCATGATCAAAGTAATACCATCGTTTTTTGTTTTGGAACAACCAAAGAATAAAAGCAAAAAGAGGCATGTAAATAAAGAGCGCTTTAGGAAAATTGCTTGCAAATGAGTTTATGAATTTTTCCTTAATTTCTTTTCCAGTATATTTATCTTGAACCATTTGCATTTTTCTATTCATATAAAATACAAAAGCATTCATTTTTTCTGATGGTTTTGCAGCTTTTTGAATAGAATCTAATTCGTGAACAGATTTATAATATTTTCCGAAAGATGAAAATAGGTCATCCTCATCATCAAATTGTTTCTTTTTTGAGTCTAAAATAAATTTTTGGATAGAATCAGATTCTTTTTCAGATAATAAACCTTGCTTTTCAAAATCAATTATTTTTTGTTGTTCCTCATAAATCTTGTCTTTTTTGCCAGTTACAGCTACTTCGGTTTTATTATCACCCATTTTTACCTCTGGCGTATCAGCACTGTCTGGAATAACGCTTAGAAAAAAAAACGTAACAAAACTGATGAAAATATAGAGTCGAACGGGAGCCAAATAAGACATTCTTTTTCCCAAAAGGTATTCTTTGGTAAGTGAAGCAGGTTTGAAAATTAAGTTTTTGATGGTTCTCCAAAATGCATTTTCATAATGAGTCAAATCTTCAAAGAAATGAACAAACAAATGATAAAAAGATTTCCGAGTATCGATATTTTCTTGACCACAATTGGGACAAAACTTATTTTCTACAACATAGTTGCAATTAAGACATGTTTTGTCTTTTCTAAGGGGATTTTTGGACATATATCTATGTTATCAGATGTAAATCTATAATTTTATTTTAGAATTATTTTGTTTATTTCTATTGGTAATCAAATTTCGATTTTTATTTTGGACGTTTTCGCCATTTTTTTCTCATCATTTTAACCAAGACGACATTTTATTTTAAGAAAAACTCAATTTCATATTAGGTTTTAGACTGAAATTATTGATTTCAATTAAATTGATATAATCATTATAAATAGATTTTACATAGTATCTTTAACCATAAAAGTATTTAAATGCGACATCATAAACTGGTTATATTGTTTTTTGTTTTTTTTTCAATTTGCACAAGCGCAAACCAAAATTGTGCCCGCTGCTGGCGTTATAATTAAAACGCTTTCACAGCAATGGGAATTGGACGCTAAGGATAAAAGAGGAACATTTCGATTAGTTTCATATAAACCTATTTATGTCACTGCAGCAAGATGGTCTAGCAATATTAATGCAATACCAAAAAGTGAAAATCCCGATTACTCCGCAACTCTTCCTGTTGAGCAAAATAATTATGAGGCCAAATTTCAATTGAGTTTCAAAACAAAAGTATTGCAAGATTTTCTTTTTGGAAAAGGAGATTTATGGGTTGGTTTTACCCAAAAAGCACATTGGCAAATATACAATGCCAAGTTTTCAAGAGCTTTCAGAGAATTGAACTATGAGCCTGAATTAATAGTGAACTTTCCCTTAAAAATAGCATTTCTTAATGGAAGATTTAGAATGATAGGAATGACTTTTAATCATCAATCTAATGGTCGAGATTTGCCTTATTCAAGAAGTTGGGATAGGGTTATTTTTCATTTGGAGTATGAAATCAATAATTGGCAAATTACTTTAAAGCCTTGGATAAGATCAACCGATGCAGATGACGAGAATCCATTAATTACAAAATTTGTTGGAAACGGGGAACTTGATTTAAACTATAATCTTAATCGTCATCAATTTTACGCTATTATGTCTCATCCTTTCACTACTTTGAAATATGGTGGCATTCAATTAAACTATGTGTTTCCAATTAAAGGACATCTACGTGGACAATTACAAATCTTTGAAGGTTATGGTGAAACTTTAATAGATTATAATCATAGACAAACGACTGTTGGTCTTGGCGTTTCCTTTGCCAATTGGTAATTTTTTGAAAATTTAAAAATCGAACTGCTTTGTTTCATTAATTAAATCGCATAAAAAAACCACTCAAACGAGTGGTTTTTTATTGTCAAAATCAAACAAAACCAAATTCAAAAACTATTTTTTCATGAAAATATTAGTATAATATTTTCTTCCTGTTTCAGGGTTC
>JBILYQ010000049.1:0-10274 GCA_044377655.1 Flavobacterium sp. | reverse complement strand
CATTGGGAACCAAACAACTCAAAAGTTTTAAAGGAAAATCAAAGGAATACTCCGAGATTTCAAAATCAATAACCACCTTGTTAAACCAAAATCCAACTCCGCAATTCATCGGAAGCAATAGTTGGGTTATCGGTCAATCTAAAACAAAAAATGGCAAAGTTATTTTTGCAAACGATCCACACATTGGCTTTTCGCAACCCTGCACATGGTATGAAGCCCACATCAATACGCCAAATTATGAAATCTACGGCTGCTACCTTGCCGGAACACCATTTCCATTATTAGGGCACAATCGAAAATATGCCTACGGTTTAACTATGTTTGAAAATGATGATGTTGATCTTTTTGCTGAAGAAGAAAATCCAAAGGACTCCAATCAGTACAAAAAAATTACAGGTTTTGCCAATTATGACATCAAACAGAAAACTATCAAAGTAAAAGACAGCGCTGATGTAATTATTACCTTGAAAACATCGCGACATGGTCCACTTCTTAACGGATTATTAGATGGTTTGGATAAAATAAAGCCCGTTGCCCTTTCGTGGATTTATACCCAGCAACCCAATCATATTTTGGAAGCTGTCTACTCACTTTCACATGCCAATACTATTGACGATTTTTCTAAAAGTGTAGCGCTTATTGTTGCCCCAGGATTGAACATCATGTATGGAGATGCCAAAGGAAACATTGCATGGATAACTTCTGGAAAATTATATAAACAGGACAAAACAGTTAACCCAAATTTCATTCTTAATGGAGCAAATGGCATCGATGATAAGAAAGAATTCCTAGATTTCTCTAAAAATCCTTCGGCAACAAACCCAACTTGGGATTATGTCTATTCTGCAAACAATCAACCCGAAGCAATAGACGGATATCTTTATCCAGGCTATTATTTACCAAAAGATAGAGCCAAAAGAATTGACGAATGGTTGCAACCAAAAAACGATTGGACAAAAGACGAAGTCTGCAAAATGATTACAGACAACACCTCTTCAACAGTTACAGAAACCGTCTCTAATTTGCTTGATGCAATGGATATCGCTACTTTTTCATCCAATGAAAAAAAAGCCGTCTCGATTTTAAGAGACTGGAAAGGGACCAATAATTTGAAAGATACTGCTCCAACGGTTTACAATAAATGGATTTATTTTTATCTAAAAAACACATTCGAAGATGAAATGGGTAAAGATAAATTCAAAATATTCCTTGTCACGCACATTTTAAAACAAACTATCGCCGCCCAAAGCAGTAATCAAAACTCGCCATGGTGGGATAATATTGCAACGAAAAATAAAAAGGAAACTCGTTCGGAAATCGTAACTATATCATTTCAACAAGCAATCGCTTCACTGGAAAAGCAACTTGGTTCGGACACCAATGCTTGGACATGGAATCGTGTTCACGTAGTAGAACATCAACATCCAATAGGTCAAGTTGCTGCTTTGAAGAAATACTTCAACGTTGGGCCTTTTGAAATGAGCGGCAGCAATGAAGTTATCAACAACCTCTTTTTTGACTATTCAGATGCAAAACAATACATTATAAAAGGTGGTCCGTCTTCAAGAAGAGTGATTGATTTTTCAGATATTGAAAATAGTGTCAGCATACTTCCAACTGGACAATCTGGCGTGCAATCAAGTCCTCATTACAGTGATCAAGCCGCTTTGTACAATAATAATAAATTCAGAAAAATGAAATTGAACAAAGAAGAAATAGTAAAAACCTCTACAAAACTTGTGTTTAATCCAAAGTAATAATCCAAAGATAAGATTTACGTTTATTGTTTCTTATTGTAATGAAAAAGAAGGTTTAGAAGAAGGTTTATTTCTTAAAGAATTTTATTCTCGGTAAAATTATGCCAATTCCATTCGTATATTCCTTCCAAAAAAATTAAATTTGCCAAACTGTTTAATAGTAATTAATGCAAACGCCACAAAAAATTGCCATCATAGGTTCAGGATTAGTAGGTTCTCTTTTGGCAATATATCTTAAAAAAGCAGGCCATTCGGTTCAGGTCTTCGATAGAAGTCCCGATGTTAGAAAGATTAATTTTTCGGGTCGTTCCATCAACTTGGTCATGTCAAACCGGGGTTGGAAAGCCCTTGAAGACATAGGTTTGGATGATGAAATCAGGAAAATAGGAATTCCCGTAGACAAAAGAGCCATTCACATGCCAGATGGTTTGTTGAATTACCAAAACTACGGTAAGGAAGGCGAGGCTATTTTTTCCTTGTCAAGAGGAATTCTCAATAGGAAAATGATTGATTTGGCCGAGGAAGCTGGTGTGGAATTTTTCTTTGAACAAAAAGTTTGGGACGTTACCATGTCAGAGGCAACCTTGCACATCGGTGAAACCGAAAGAGGCGAGTGGCAAGAATTAAAGTTTGATAAAATCATTGGTGCTGATGGTGCTTTTTCGAGAGTGCGTCATAGAATGCAACGTCAAAGCATGTTTAATTATTCACAAGAATTTTTGCAGATAGGGTACAAAGAGTTACACATTCCAGCTAATTCTGATGGTACGCATAAACTTGATAAAAACTCTTTGCACATTTGGCCACGAGGTGAATTTATGTTAATGGCTTTGGCGAATACCGACGGAAGTTTTACCTGTACTTTATTCATGCCACACGAGGGTAAAAATTCGTTTGAGAAATTAAAAGATACTAAAACACTAGAATTATTTTTTGCCGAACATTTTCCCGATACAAAAGAGGTGATACCAAATTTGGTAGAAGATTTTTTCAAAAACCCAACTAGTTTTTTGGTCACCATGAAATGTTTTCCATGGACATTTGAAGATAAGGTAGCCTTGATTGGCGATGCTTGCCATGCCATTGTTCCTTTTTATGGGCACGGGATGAATGCGGGTTTTGAAGATATTACTGTTTTGAGCGAAATGATGTCAAAATACGGTGATGATTGGAAAATGATATTCTCCGAATATGAAAAATCCAGAAAACCAAACGCGGATGCTATTGCGGATCTTTCCTATCGTAATTTCATGGAAATGAGCACTAAAACTGCGGATAAGGAGTTTCTTTTGCAAAAGAAAATAGAAAAATGGTTTTCTGAGAAACACCCTGATAAATGGTTGCCATTATACAGCAGAGTAACATTTAGTTTGCGACCTTATTCGGAAGCGTTAGCATTAGGAAATCACCAAAATGCGATTATGGAAGAAGTAATGAAAATGGAAAACATCGCTGATTTATGGAACACTCCAGAAGTTGAAAAGAAAATTATTGAATTATTGAAATAAAAAAAGTCCAACTCTGGACTTTTTTTATGCTTCTTCGCGATTTACTTTTGTGAAATCAAAAGCGGGTGTGCAAATAGCTATATATTCGCAAGGTTTGTCAAATGGATTGGAATATTGCACCCTTGTGTTTCTTTCAATTCGGATGGATTGGCCTGTTTCCAAAACTACGATTTCGTCATCAATTATGAATTGTTTTTTCCCAGAAATGATATAGGTATATTCGTCAAACTCGGGCATTTGAAACGGTTCGCTCCAATTTGGTGGCGCAATCATGTGTGCAATTGAAATGTCTGGATTATTTGTCGTTGCCAGTCCATGGTGTTCTTCTATTAGTTTGCCATCGGTTGTTGGAACTACAAAAGGTGCTTTTTGTACAAAGTATTTTTTCATAAGACTATTTTTTCAAGATAAAATAAACGGCTAATAGTAACAAACACAAATCCGATAAAGTGGTTCCATCTAAGGCTTTCATTCTTAAAAAAGAGCAAAGAGAAAATCACAAAAATCAACTTTGATATCCATCATTAAAACAGGAATTCCTAGCAAAGATAGTTGTTCTGAAAAGACCTGAATGGTCTTTGTTTTTCTCTTTCCAGTTACTCCTGCAATTAATCCATGACGATTTAGTGTTTTCAAGGATAATTTTATAAAAGCATCAGCCAAAGCTTCTCCGCCTAGAATTATGCTTTCGCCTTTAATGGTATGTCCATTGTTTATAAGAAAAAGATTCTTTATTTGTCATGACTTTTTAGTTTTAGTGCAAGTTATCAATTTTTAAAATGTAAAAATACTATTTATTTCACCTTGTTTTTTTTTAGTTGTTTTGAAATAGTTATACAAAAGAACGAATGTGATTATACTAAGTTGTAGAATTATTACGTTATCTATAAAAAGATTGCATAAATGGCAACAAAAGAATGTTTCTAATTAACATTCTATTGATAAGCAAAATGTATTGATTTTAGGGATTAAAGGCAACATTAAATAATTCATAATAAAATTGAAAAAAGTTTTTTTATTTCAACTAAAAAATTAAATTTGCCCTTATATCAGTTTATTTACAACTATAACTAATAAATTATTTAAAACTATTAAAATTAAAAAAAATGGCAAACGTTAAAAAAGAAACCAGTTCAAATGGTGGAGGAATGATTTCGGGAATTATTATTGTAGCATGTGTATTTGTGGGTTGGATTATTTGGAACTTCATAATGGGTGCTGGATCAAATTTTGAAGGTGGAGTTAACACAGGTCATCCACTTCAAGGTAACTATTTAGCAATGGTTTATAAAGGAGGTCCAATTGTACCAGTTTTGATGGGATTGCTATTAATGGTTGTCGTATTTTCTTTTGAAAGATATTTTGTAATTACAAAAGCAGCTGGAAAAGGAAATCTAGATACTTTTATGAGAACAGTGCAAGGAGATATTAAATTAGGTAAAATTGATGAAGCTATCGCTGCTTGTGATAAACAGCAAGGTTCTGTTGCAAATGCAATCAGATCAGCTTTGGTTAAATATCAAGATGTTAAAAAAGAAGGTTTCAATAGTGAGGAAGCTGCAGAAACTATCCATAAAGAAATTGAAGAAGCAACATCTCTTGAAATGCCAATGTTAGAAAAAAATATGACTATTCTTTCTACATTAGTGTCACTTGGAACACTTGCAGGATTGCTTGGAACGGTTACAGGTATGATTAAAGCATTTAGTGCATTGTCTGCAACAGGAACTCCAGATCAAGCAGCATTAGCAAACGGTATTTCGGAAGCTTTGATTAACACGGCTACAGGGATTTCAACTTCTGCATTAGCAATTGTGGTTTACAATTTGTTCACATCAAAAATTGACGATTTGACTTATTCAATTGACGAAGCAGGTACAACAATTGTGAATACTTACAGAAAATTTAGAGGAAGTCTAAAACAATAATAATTTTTGGTATTGTGAAATATCAATTTATATATAAAAAATAGATAATGGCTAAACTAAAAATGTCAAAAAAGTCAACTTCAATAGATATGACCGCAATGTGTGACGTTGCGTTTCTATTGCTTACGTTCTTTATTTTGACCGCTACGGCCAAAGTGCCAGAAGTGCTGCCTGTCGACACACCTTCTGCTACGGTTGAAACCAAATTGCCCGAATCGGATTTGGCAACTTTAACAATAGGAAAAGGAAAAGTGTTTTTTGATTTAAAAGGTAGAGATATCCGAAAAAGAACGCTTGAATTGATGGGTCAAAAATACAATGTTGCATTTTCAGATACTGACATGGAAAATTTTGCATTAATGGAAAGTTTTGGAGTTCCAATTCAAAACTTGAAGCAAATTTTGGATATGAAAAGCGCTGACAGAACAAAAGCAAATCAACCAGGTATACCAAAAGATTCTTTGGATAACCAATTGGCTGACTGGGTTCAAAATGCACGAATTGCGAACAATGAAATTGCTCAAAAAGAATTGCAAATAGCAATTAAAGGAGATGCAAAAGAGGAGTATCCGCTTATTAGAAAAGTGATGGATATTTTACAAGACCAAAAAATCAATAGCTTTAGTTTAGTTACTGGTTTAAGAGGAAAAGATTTTTAATATAAAAAAGATACACTAAAATGGCTGAATTAAATACCGGCGACGGTGGAGGCAAAAAAGGTGGTGGAAAAGTAAGAAGTAAAAAACAAAATTCTAAGGTAGATTTAACTGCCATGGTGGATTTGGCCTTCTTATTGATTACCTTCTTTATGTTGACTACATCATTGTCAAAACCCAAAGCGATGAGTTTGGGATTGCCAGATAAAGAAGATGATCCTACAAAAAACAAAGATGTAAAGGTGGATGAAAATCGTACCATGACCATCATGTTGGGGGATAATAATAAAATCATATATTACATGGGGTTTTTTGAGAAGCCTATTGCTGGCCCAAAAGATATCGCTTATGGTAAAAATGGAATTCGTAAAGAATTATTATCTAGAAAAACATCCGTGTTGGAATATTCCGCTGCAAAGGGAAAGCCTAAAAACGGAATAATTGTAATTATCAAACCAACTAAGAAATCGAATTATCGTAACTTGATTGATATTTTAGATGAAATGGCGATTGTAGGTGTAGAAACGTATGCAATTGTAAATGAATTTACACCAGAGGAAACAAAATTGTTAGAAGGTAAAAAAGAGTAATCTTTTATCCCAATAACCTAATAATTAAGAGATATGAAATTAGATTTATTTAAAAAACAATGGCTAGATATCGTTTTCGAAGGACGAAACAAAAGCTATGGTGCTTATGAATTGCGAAGTGCCAATTCTAAGACTACTGTTAAAGCATTGATTATCGGTGCTGTTATCTTTAGTTTAGCAGTTAGCGCGCCACTTATTGCAAGTTTAATTCCTGATTTTTCGGAAGTTGAAGAAAACAGAGATATTAAAATAACTGCAGTAAAATTACCGCCAAAAGAGCAGCCAAAAGAAAACATTCCGCCGCCGCCGCCGCCGCCGCCGAAAGTTGATCAAGTAAAATTTGTAAAACCAGTAGTTGCAAAAGCAGAAGAAGTAACCGAAGAGCCGCCAAAGATTGAAGAAATCAAGGATAAAAAATTAGGTGCTGAAACTATCAAAGGAGATCCTGATGCCGAATTGACCATTGAGCCAGTTGGTAATGGACCAAGCGAAGTGATTGCAGAAGACAACAGTATTTATAATACTGCAGGTATTGAAGTGAAACCTGAATTTCCCGGCGGAATGGACAAATTCTTAAAGTTCGTAGGGAAAAACTATAATGTTCCTGAAGAAGAAGGTTTGAAAGGAAAAGTATTTGTCACTTTCGTTGTAGAAAAAGACGGTTCATTAACAGATATTAAAGTAATCAGAGACATTGGTTATGGAACAGGAAAAGAAGCATTAAGAGTTTTGAAATCTTGTCCAAAATGGAATCCTGGTGAACAAAACGGAAAAAAAGTACGTGTATTGTATTCACTTCCAATCTCTATTCAATCAGCAGAGTAATGCTTGATAATAAAGAAGATACTATTGAAAAGAAATCGCTCAAAGAGCGATTTCTTTTCGTTATAGGAATTATGTTTTTTTTGATTTATTTAACACTTGGCTTGTTAGTAATTTTTTGGAAAGAGCTACCTTTAACATTATCGTATAATTATAGAATACTTTTTGGTGTTTCTTTAATAGTATATTCTTTTTTTCGCTTCATTCGTTTTTTTAACAAAGACAAAAACTAGGTCATGAGTAAATTTTTAAAAACAGTAGTTGGTTTTGGATTATTGATATTGCTTTTTGTATTTTCCTGTCAAAAGAAAGATGAAAACAACCAAGAAACTATATTGAAAGGAAAGGCAACACTTTATGTTGACGAATCACTACTTCCGATTATTGAAGATCAGGAAGCTGTTTTCGAAAATCAATATGATGCTAAGTTGCATTTAGTGGCTAAATCTGAAAATGAAGTTTTGAATGCACTTTTAAATGACACTGCTAAAATTGCCATTTTAGCAAGGACGCTAAGCGATAAAGAAATTAAAGTTTTTCAATCCAAAAAAATTAATCCAAAAATTACCCCGTTTGCTTCAGATGCAATAGCGTTTATTAAAAACAAAAAAGCCAATGATACTTTAATTGCCCTGCAAGACATTATTGATTTTATGCAAGGTAAAGAAGTGAAGACAATTAAAGGGTTGGTCTTTGATAACCCAAATTCAAGCACTTTTAGACACATTATGACACTTTCGAACATTAAAGTGCCACCCCAAAAAAATATTTTTTCTTTTAAAACGAATAATGATGTTATAAAATATGTTTCTGAAAATGATGGTATGATAGGAGTTGTTGGTATCAACTGGTTGTTTCAGCCTTCATTAGAAATGCAGCAAACTGTTGACAATATAAATCTATTAAGTGTTAAAGATACAAAAACTGATGAGTTTGTTTTCCCAAGTCAGGACAATATTGCCTCTAGAAAATATCCTTTGGCACGCGATTTGTTTATTGTTAATTGTCAAGGATATTCTGGATTAGGAATGGGTTTCGGTTCATTCATTACAGGAGAAAGAGGGCAAAGGATAGTATTAAAATCGGGTTTAGTTCCTGTTCGTTTTCCTAGTCGAAAAATTATTACAAGAAATCAAATTACCAATGAAATTAAATAAATATATCAAGATGAACAAATTTAAAATTTTCAGCCTTGCCTTAGTAGCATCAACCTTTGTAGCTAATGCACAAGATTTAGAGCCAGCAAAAAAAGCAATTGACGCTGAACAATTTGAAAAAGCGAAATCAATGTTGAAGTCAGTTGTCACTGCAAAACCTGATAATGGAAAGGCAACTTTTCTTTTGGGAACTATTTACTTAAAACAGAATGTGATAGATTCAGCCAATATTTATTTCCAAAAAGGCCTTTCAGCAAGTGAAGGAGCAAAATTTAATAACATTGGATTAGCACAGCTAGATTTAGACGCGGATAATAAAATTGCGGCTCAAGCAAAATTTGATTTAGTGACTAAGGATTTGAAGAAAAAAGACCTTGAAGAGTATATCTATATTGCAAGAGCTTACATGAATGCCGATAAACCAGATTATAAAGCGGCTCTTGTAGTTTTAACTAAAGCAAAAACTGCAAATCCAACAGATGCTCAGGTGCAATTGGCTTTGGGAGATGCTTTTTATGGAGACAAGAATCAAAATGAAGCTTATGTTGCTTATAGAAATGCCTATCAAGCTGACCCTTCATTGATAAGAGCAAAAATGCAATTGGGTGTTTTGTTGAAAGGGGCAAAAGCATATACTGAAGCAATTAAAGCATATAATGAAGTAATAGGTATCAATCAAAATTATGGTCCAGTTTATAGAGAATTGGCAGAAACCCATTATTTATGGGGGAATAATGAACCAAAGAAATATGATGAAAATATCCAAAAAGCATTAAGTTTTTATGAAAAATACATGAGCCTGACTGATTATTCATTGTCTTCTCGTATGCGTCATGCTGATTTCTTAATCGTTTCAAAAGATTATAAAGCATTGGAAGTTGAAGCCAATAAAATGAAAGAGTTAGATAACGTTAATCCTAGAATTTTACGTTATTTAGGATATTCAGCTTATGAAAACGGAAATAATGACGCTGCATTGAAAGCATTGGAAGATTTTACAAAAAACCCGACTAATAAAATAATTGCTCGCGATTATTTGTATTTGGGGTTGACTAAAATTAAAAAAGGAACTAGTGAAGATTTAAAGGTAATTGATTCTTTGGCCCTGGACGCAGCTATTTTAGACATTAAAAAATCAGTTGAAATGGAGCCTTTAATGGCAAATGAGCTAAATGAAATTGGAAAAAAGTTTTACGATCAAAGAGCGTATTCTGCCGCAGCAGCTATTTTTGAAATTGCGGTGTCTATTCCAAATGAAAAAAACTTTTTGATTGATAACTTCTATTTAGGGAATTCTCATTATTATAATAATTTGAGAAAAGAGGTTGTGATAGTAGATAAAATTGCATTGCAAAAAGCAGATGTCGCTTTTGGAAATGTAATTACAGCATCTCCAACAACACAGGATGCGCATATTTTTAGAGCCAGAACCAATAAGCTATTAGAAAATGATGAAATGATGGCCAAATATTATGCCGATTATATTGATGTTGTGACAGTAAAAGGACCGGAAGAAGTGACAAAAAACAAGGCCAAGTTTATTGAATCATATAACAATATGGCTGCTCATTTTGCAAATTCTGACAAAGTAAAAGCCAAAGAATTATTGAATAAAACCTTGGCTTTGGATCCAACAAATGCTTACGCATTAGAATCTTTGAAAATATTAAAATAATTAAAAGTCTATTTTTTTAAAACCGTCCTGATTTATCAGGACGGTTTTTTTATTTCATTATCTTTACAGTCAATTTTCAATAAATAATGTTAGAAAAACAAATACAATTAGCCGTAGACAAAGGCGAGATGCTTCCATTGATGGAAGAATTTTACACTATTCAAGGCGAAGGATTTCACAC
>JBILYQ010000261.1:0-3462 GCA_044377655.1 Flavobacterium sp. | reverse complement strand
TGAGACGCGATTTATCGCGTCTTTTTTTATTTAAAAATAAAATAACTACAAAATGCAACTACTAGACGGAAAAAAAATTTCGAGTGACATCAAAGCGGAGATTACCGCAGAGGTCAATTTAATGAAAACCAATAACGAGAAAGTGCCACATTTGGCAGCAATTATAGTTGGAAATGATGGCGCAAGTTTAACTTATGTTGGCAGTAAAGTTAAAGCTTGTGAGTTGGTTGGCTTTGAATCTACCTTAGTGAAAATGCCCAGCACAACTTCGGAAACAGAACTTTTAAAAAAAATTAAAAAACTTAACGAAGACGATTCCATAGATGGCTTTATTGTACAGTTGCCTTTGCCAGAACAAATCGATACCCAAAAAATATTAATGGCTATTGATCCGAGTAAGGATGTTGACGGCTTTCATCCAGAAAATTTCGGTAAAATGGCCTTGGATATGACCACTTTTATTCCCGCTACCCCTTTTGGAATTTTGGAATTATTGGAACGCTATAATGTTGAAACCAAAGGAAAGCACACAGTTGTAATAGGAAGAAGTCACATCGTTGGTCGTCCAATGAGTATTTTGATGGGAAGAAAAGGGTTTCCTGGAAATTCAACGGTTACTTTAACCCATAGTTATACTAAAAATATTGCCCAAATTACTACTCAAGCAGATATCATCATAACTGCATTAGGTGTTCCGAATTATCTTAAAGCCGAAATGGTAAAAGATGGCGCTGTAGTGATTGATGTTGGAATTACTAGAGTAGAAGACAAGTCCGCAGAGAAAGGCTATGTAATCACAGGAGATGTTGATTTTGAAAATGTGTCAAAAAAGGCATCATTTATTACTCCCGTTCCTGGTGGTGTTGGACCGATGACCATTGCCATGCTTTTGAAAAACACTTTACTCGCACGTGAACAGAGAAGATTGAAATGACTATTCCTAAATAATCTGTATCGATTATTTAGGAATAGTCAAAACAACAATATCAAAAGCGGAACAATCAATCCGGCCAAAGCTAGTTTCCATCCACGATGTTTAAAAGTGAACTTTCCAGCGGGTATCATAATTGCTCCGGTAAAAGCAATGGTTATCAATGAAATTCCAAAAATAGCGGAATAATAAATCCACCAGTTCGATGTTGTTTAGTTTCATCGTTTGGCTGATGAAGGGTGTTTTACTGAAAGCCACAATTTCTCCTTTTCCGGTTTTCATGTCAATTTCGACATCGTGTTTTTCAAAAGAAATTTTGAATGTTCTTTTTTTTACATTGTAACGACGAAATTTATCATCAATGCCCAATTGTTTTCCCAAATCTTCGGCATATTTTTCGCTGATTTCATTTTCTGCTAGAAGTTTCACTTCTATGACTTTGGTTTCCAAAGTGTATTTTTCGGGATGCCAACTATCGAGATGGTTCATCAATATTCCTGAAAAAGCAAAGGAAATGATTTAACCGATATAAAAATAGCCTAAATCGCGGTGTAACTTTCGTGCTTTTAATGGTGATATCATTTAAAAAATATAAGAAATTGTTGTGGTAATCATTCGTGGCGCAATAGGAGTAACGGTATTGTCATCGTATACATAATAACTCAACACATTACCTAAGTTGGTTAGTTTTGTTCTGATTGCAAAGTCTTTAATGGAATAACCAACGGAAGCATCAAACTGTAAGTAGCCATCAACGGGAATTGGTTTTCTTGCTAATTCAGCCGTTGTAGAAGCGTTGTTTGGACGTAATCTTCCACCTAATGTTTTCCCATAATACGATGAAATTATTCCTAATTCCAATCCTCTTAATTTTTTTTCTTGCCCAAAAGTGTAAAATAAACTTGTATTTGCAGTATTTTTTGGCGTAAAACGCAAGGCGGTTCCTTTATCGTAAATATTGCTTTCGGTATATTTTGTTTCGTTAAAACTATATCCAGCCATCATTCTAAATCCTTTATAATATCCAGCAATGTCTAATTCAATTCCTTTACTTTGGTATGCACCAGCTAATTCTTTAATGGAAGTGTTGGTATTTCCATTAGAAAAATCGGTTTGGGCTAAATTGGTATAATCTATAACATATCCTGTTACATTGACAGACAAACGGTTTTTAAGAAGTTCATTTTTGATACCTAATTCATATTGATTGATTTTTGACGTTGGCAATGTTTTTAAATTTTTATCTGTTCCGGTATTTAAAACGAAAGAGTCAGAATAGCTAGCAAAAACAGAACTATTTTTTGTTGGTTGATAAATCAATCCCAATCGTGTTGAATACACATTGTCTTTGGTTTTCGATACAACATTTGTGTTAGTTGCAACAGTAAGTGTGTTGGTTATATTGTCCAAATAACTGTAACGCAAACCAGCCAAAACTTTAAATTTTTCGGTGATTTCTATTAAGTCTTGCGCGTATATTCCAAATCTTCTTATCGTAGCTTCCGCATCAGTATTGATTTCCATTTCGGGAATTATGGCTGATTGGTAGTCTGGATTTTTGCTGATGATAACCCTAGGATTGTAAATATTTATTTTGTCATAATAGGTTATGTTTTTGAAGGCTCTTGTGTTAGTTGTGCTTTTATCCGCATCTGTTCCAACAAGTAACGTGTGTTTTATTTTACCAGTTGTAAAAGTTCCAGTTAAGTCAATTTCCGCTAAACTATAATCTTGTTTGGCATTATTTTTTTGAACTCCTCTTGTCCAATCACCATTGGTCTGAACCAAATTAGTACTGTTAGGACGTAAGCTTGAAAGCAAATAGGTGATGTAACCTTGATACGAGTACAATGCTTTTAACTGCCAATTTTCTTTTAACTGATGCGTTAATGTTGACGTAAAACTTTCTTGTTGTGATTTGAATTTCCCCCAATCAAAACCCAAAAAGGAGTTTCTTGGTAATTCTACAACGGTATAATCTATGGTTGTAAGTCCAAAATCGGGCGTTCTTTCATCTTTTAAATAATCACCTTCTACTAATAAGGTTGTATTTTTATTCAAATTTATTAAAAAAGAAGGATTAAAATAAATTCGTTCGCTACCAACAACATCTCTAAAACTATTTCCTTTTTCATAACTAGTAATCATTCGGTAGGCTACCGTTTTACTATCGTTTATACTTCCATAAACATCAATTGTTGGTTTAAAAAAAGCGTATTCAGAAACGCGTAAACTTATTTCTCCACCTTGGTAAAACTTAGGTTTTTTGGTCACCAAGTTCAATATTCCGCCTGGCGCAACATTTCCGTATAATAAAGCCGAACTTCCTTTAACAATTTCTATTGATTCAACCGAACTGGTTTCGGGAATTAAGGAACCATTAAATCGAACTCCGTTTTTGAATGTATTTCCACCGCTAAATGAAAATCCACGCGATCCAATTTCTTCTTGATTGTTTCCTGATGCGTTACTTGCTCCAGAAACATATACACCGTTTGCGTTTTTTATGGCATCAGATAATCGTAAAATTT
>JBILYQ010000048.1:0-10326 GCA_044377655.1 Flavobacterium sp. | reverse complement strand
ACCCTCTTAACGGAATTAGTAATCCTGGAAATTATGCAGTGACAACTAATCCTACCCTTATGAATACCAATTTCATTCCGGGAGGCGATCACACAACTGGAGGCGGAAAAATGTTAATAATTGATGGAGCTACTGCTGCCAACAAGTTTTTTTGGACAACAGGAAGCACAGGAGGAGCAATTGGCGGATTTACAATTGGAACAACCTATACTTTTAGTTATTGGGTAAAATCAGTTTCTAATGAAGTAACAAGTAGTACCACTCA
Source organism: Flavobacterium sp. (assembly GCA_044377655.1). Lineage (GTDB taxonomy): Bacteria > Bacteroidota > Bacteroidia > Flavobacteriales > Flavobacteriaceae > Flavobacterium. The sequence continues at coordinate 10,061 of JBILYQ010000048.1, read as the reverse complement.
ATCAAACATAGGCGCATTTTTTGTTAATGCTAGTAATATAAATCCAGTATCGTTGAGTGCTTTGGCGCCCTTACCAGCACAAGGATGGAAGAATGTTAGCTATTCATTTGTAGCAAACGCCACCGTTGTATTGATACGTTTAAGAACTATTAACGCTGGCGCATTAGGTAATGATTTTGCAGTTGATGATTTCTCTATAACGGCTGGAGGTCTTCCTATTGTGGGAACCTATACAAGTGCAAACCCAAGTTGTCCTAATATTAATGATGGAAGCATTCTTTTTTCTGCCGTTGGTGGTGCATTACCTTATTCTGCATTTACCTTATCAGGAACTTCAACAGCTTCAAATACAAATGGTATTTTCTCAAATTTGGCTCCTGGAACGTACACTATCTCCTTTACGGATGCTGCAGGAACCGTTTTTTCTGAAAGCGGAATTGTCTTGGCAGCACCAAGTGATATTACAATTAGTGTTCCAACCACTATTTGTGTTGGAGATTCAACAACTTTATCAGTTAGCGGAAGTCCTTCGGGTTATACATGGACGGCATCTCCTGCAGATGCGTCATTGACCACCCCAAATAGTGCGAATCCAATCGTTAGTCCATTAGTTACTACCACATATACCGTTAATTCGGGAACCATCACCTCTCCAACTAACTTGGTCTTTAACGGCGATTTCTCTATTGGAAATATCGGTTTCACCACCAATTATATACAGGTAGCAAATCCAAACCCATTTGGAGTTCAAGGCGCTTATGATATTGTATCCAATTCAAATTCTTGGTTTGTTGGATTTACCTCTTGTACAGACCATACAAGTGGCTCAGGAAATATGCTTGTAGCTGATGGATCGGCAAATAATTCTGGGAACGATAGCGTTTGGTGCAATCAAATACCTATAGATGTAACTCCTGGAACTGATTATATTTTTGAATATTATATCCAAACGGTAGCCTCAGGGACTCCAGCCCAAATGGAGGTTATTATAAATGGGGTTTCACTTGGTTTACCAACTAATGCGCCTGCATTAACATGCCTTTGGGCACAGCGCACTTACACTTGGAATTCGGGAACAAGCACAACCGCAAATATTTGCATTTATGACCGAGAGGTAGCTGGCAGTGGAAATGATTTTGCTTTGGACGATATTTCATTAAAAGAAGCTCCCGTTTGCTTTTATGAAAAATCAGTAACTATTACGGTAACACAAAAAACAACGCCAACTTTTACACAAGTAGCGGCAGTTTGTTTGGGAGAAATAATACCCGCCTTAACAACTAGTTCTATCGAAGGAATTTCAGGAACATGGTTGCCAGCAATCAATAATGCAACCACGACTGAATATACTTTCACACCGGCAACGGGAGAATGTGCCAATACGGCAACGATGACTATTGTTGTTACTCCAAAAACAACGCCAACTTTTACACAAGTAGCAGCAGTTTGTTTGGGAGAAATAATACCCGCCTTAACAACCAGTTCTATCGAAGGAATTTCAGGAACATGGTTGCCAGCAATAAACAATGCAACTACCACAGAATATACTTTCACACCAGCAACGGGAGAATGTGCCAACACGACAACGATGACTATTGTTGTTACTCCAAAAACAACGCCAACTTTTACACAAGTAGCAGCAATTTGTTTAGGCGAAATAATACCCGCCTTAACCACAAGTTCTATCGAAGGAATTTCAGGAACATGGTCGCCAGCAATAAACAATGCAACTACCACAGAATATACTTTCACACCGGCAACGGGAGAATGTGCAATTCCTACTACCATGACCATTGATGTAAAAGAAACACCAGAATTTACAATCAGCGAAGGATGTAATGGATTTAATTATACATTAACTATGGAGCATCAATATACAAATTCCCCATCATTTACATGGTTCAATTCAGACCTTGAAGTTATTGGAAATGACGAGACAATTACCATAACTGAAGATGGAATTTATTATGCGGAACTTGCTGTTAATGGTTGCAGTATTCAAAATCCTATAACGGTTACCGAAGCATTTTGCACAATCCAGAAAGGAATTTCGCCGAATGACGATGGTTCAAATGATTCTTTCGATTTGAGTAATTTAAATGTAAAACAACTTCAAATTTTCAACAGACATGGAATTGAGGTATACTCTAGAAACAACTACACAAACGAATGGTATGGAACTTCCAATGACGGTAAAGAATTACCGGATGCCACATACTATTATGTCATCAATTTTGAAAGTGGCAAATCAAGAACAGGATGGATTTATATCAATAGAGAAAACTAGAATAGTAAGGTTATCAAAATAAAAAATAAAAAAAAATGAAGAAATTATTCCTAACAACTATACTGCTATTGGTTGCCTTTTTTAAAGCTGAAGCCCAACAAGACCCAAATTATACGCAGTACATGTATAATATGAATGTAATAAATCCAGCGTATGCCGGCTCAAAAGAGAGTTTGTCATTTGGATTACTATACAGAAAACAATGGATAGAAATTGAAGATTCTCCAACAACAGCCACATTCGCAGGCTCAACTCCTATTGGAAAAAACGTGGGAATTGGGTTGTCAATCCTATCGGATAAGATTGGACCTGTAGAAGAGAACAATATCTATGGCGATTTCTCATATACTTTGAAATTAGGTGGCGAACACCGCTTAGCACTTGGATTAAAGGCTGGTTTGACGCTGCAAAAAATCGGATTCAGAAGCATCATTCAACCAACGCTTCCTAATCCAAACGACGGCGCCTTTGCCGAAGACACCAATAATTCTAAATTCAATATTGGAACGGGTTTATTTTATTATACAGACAACTATTATTTTGCAATTTCCGTTCCAAACATGCTAAAATCGGCACATTTGGATTATGACGGCACAAAATATGGAACTGAAATACAGCATTATTTCGTTACTGGAGGTTATGTATTTGACATCAATGAGAACTTGAAATTCAAGCCTTTTGCAATGGTGAAATCTGCGTTTAACGCACCCGTTTCGTTGGATGTATCAACAAACTTTCTATTTAACGAAAAATTTGAAGTTGGCGCTACTTACCGATTACAAGATTCGTTTGGTGCAATGGTTAACTATGCTATTTCACCTTCACTTAGAATTGGTTATGCCTACGATCATATTGTGTCCGATTTAAAAGTAACTACCCCGTCTTCGCACGAGTTCATATTATTGTTTGATGTGAATTTCTCTAAAAAGGCATACCAATCACCTAGATTTTTCTAACTCTAAGCCACCGCTACAATGAAAAAAATAATTATAATACTAAGTTTAGTTTTGGCGAATTCCATAGTGACAGCCCAAAACAAAGAAACACAGAATGCCGATAAATTATACAAGAAATATGAATATGTTGCAGCTGCAGAAGCCTATTTGAAATTGACCTCTACATCAAAAGCAGATGGCTATATCTACAAGCAAATTGCAGATTGTTATTTCAACATTTTCAACACGGAGGAGGCTACAAAATGGTATGCCAAGGCCATAGAAACAAAACAAGATGCCGAAGTCTATTATCGGTATGCGCAAATGCTGAAAGCAAATGGAAAATATCAAGAGGCAAACCTTCAGATGAAAAAATTTGCCGCACTACAACCTGATGACTCGAGAGCAAAAGCATTTGTCGAAAACATGAATTACATGCCTAGATTATTGGATCAAACTAAACTATTTGACATAGTGCCTTTAAATATTAACACGGATAAGTCTGATTTTGGAGCCGTTTTGGTTGACAATACTGTTTATTTCACTAGCGCAAGAAACGGCTCGAATAAAACCCACGGATGGACAAAAGAACCTTTTTTAGATATCTATAAAGCTGATTTTAATGATGACGGAAGTATCTCTAATAGTGTTGCAGTCACTGAATTAAATTCAAAATATCATGATGCAACGGTTAGTATCAGTGCGGATGGAAAAACGGTTTATTTCACCAGTGACAGTTTCAGGGAAAACTCCTTTGAAAAAGACAAGGAAAACAAACTTAAAATAGGCAAAAATAACCTCTATAAAGCTAGTAATAAAGATGGTAAATGGGAAAACATCATTCCATTGCCATTCAATAGCAAAGACTATTCTACTAGCAATCCCTGCTTAAGTATGGACGGAAAAACACTTTATTTTTCGTCTAACATGCCAGGAAGCATCGGTGGAGTTGACATTTGGAAAGTAGCTATAAACCAAGACGGAAGCTATGGAAATCCAGAAAATTTAGGGCCGAAAGTTAATACATTGGATAATGAAAGTTTTCCATATAGTTCGGATGAAGACATTTTATATTTTGCATCTAGTGGGAGACAAGGATTCGGTGGTCTGGATGTATTCAAAATCGATTTAAAGAAAACAGCTGAAGCTATCAATGTTGGAAAGCCCGTTAATAGTGAAAAAGATGATTTTGCATTGACATTCAATACCACCAAAAATTATGGTTTTATATCAAGTAACAGAAATGGAACAGATGATATTTTTGGAATCACTCCTGTTTGTGCCCAACAAGTCATAACCAGAGTGACCAATGTAAAAACGGGAGCTGTTTTAGCTAATACAAAAGTGGCTATTCTAGATGACAGAAAGAATGTAATTGCAACAGAAATCTCCAATGACAACGGGGAAGTTTCGTATAAAGCAGATTGCGGAAAAGGTTATATCATTCAAGCCTCTAAAGAAGGATTTGAAAGCAACATGGCTAATGTGCCCGCCAATTCAAAAGGAGGAACAGCAACGGTAAATGTTGAACTAAGTCCTATTGAAGTGCTTATTACAGAAACCGAAGTCATTCTCAATCCTATTCTTTTTGATTACAATAAAAGTAACATTACACAAGAAGGTGCTTTTGAATTGAACAAATTAGTACAAGTAATGGAAAAAAACCCAAGCTTGGTCATCATGGCAAAATCGCATACAGACAGCCGTGGAAGTGATGATTACAACATGGATTTATCCGAGAGAAGAGCAAAAGCGACAGTTCAGTATTTAATTTCAAAAGGAATTCAACCAGCAAGAATTTCAGGAAAAGGGTTTGGAGAAAGCGAGCCTAAAGTATCCTGCGGGGACAATTGCACCGAGGAAGAACATGCTAAAAACAGACGAGCCGAATTTCTGATTGTAAAATAATTGCAGTGAAAAAAGACGTTTAAATTGACTGTAAAAAAGTTAAATATTAATGCCTGAAAATTATTAAAATAAAAGTCATTGTGTTTTAAAAAACATAATGACTTTTGTTTTTAAAAACATAAAGCCAATTACAATTTAGAAAAAAAAGCAGAAAAGCTAATTACTGCTCAGGAATTAAAGCTAAAGTAATTTTATTCTCCTAAAACGGTAACTTTATCTATTAAAATAGTAGCTTTCACTCTTGTCAGCAAACCCGAAACATTGTTGCCAATAACATCTCCCTTATCATTAAAAATGGTAAACTGTGCCGTGTTTGGAGATACAAACCCTTCATTTATTGCTTCAATAATCAATATATTTTGACCCTCGCGCAAGTTCAATTTGATTTCTTTGTAAGCACTGTCGAGATAAATCGATGGAATGATTAGCACATCATTCAACCATATCCTGATGTTATCACCATCAGGTTCTCCGTAATCTCTTACAGCAAAACGAGCAGTGGCAGTAGAACATTTGTAGGTGGCCAATAAGTAATCTTTTTTGTAAAAGTCAACTAAATCGCCTTCGCTTACTTTCTTATTCATGGAAGCCGTGTAGTCTTTTGACGGACTTGCAAATTGTTCCTTGTCCATGATACTTTTTTCAGCTTCGGGTTTCTTGTCTAACAAGGAAAAATTCTGTAGCAATTTATCCTTTTTATCAAAAATACTGGGGTATTTCATGGCAGAAGAAGAAATTGGCGCTAATTGTCCTGAACTATTTTTTATAGGTGCAATGGTCATGCTTTTCTTGGGTAATTCAAACTGAGAAAACCCTTTTGCAGCAATGCAAAGAAAGAAAACTATAGAGAAAGAAATTCGCATTTTGTTATATTTCGACCGTCAGGATGTAAAAGTATTTAAAAACTGTTTAGTATCTGCTTATTATTAACCATAGATTAACAATTGTTATCTAACAAAGTAACTAAATAATGGTGAAATTTGCTAACAAAATAAAAGCCATGCCATTAAAGAAAATTTTACTTCTTTTACTATTTTTAGCCACAACGCCTTTTACAGCTTTTGCTCAGGAAAAATTCACCCTAAGCGGCAGCATTTCCGATGCCAAAAACAATGAAACACTTATCGGTGTCAATCTTTTCTTTCCTGAAATAAAAGCTGGGATTTCAACCAACGAATATGGTTTCTATTCCATCACTTTGCCCGAAGGAACTTATAAAATTCAAATAAGCTATTTAGGCTATGAAACTATCGAGGAAACTATTTTTTTAGATAAAAGCACCAAAAAGAGTTTTGCAATGACGGAAAGTGGCGAGCTATTGCAGGAAGTAATTATCACAGAAAAAACGGCAACCAATATCAGAAAACCTGAGATGAGCGTCAACAAACTCTCCATTAGCACGATAAAAAAAATACCCGTTGTTCTTGGCGAAGTTGATGTATTGAAAGCACTCTTAACCTTGCCAGGCGTTACCAATGCTGGCGAAGGGCAGTCTGGTTTTAATGTTCGTGGTGGCGGTGCTGACCAAAATTTAATTCTGTTGGACGAAGCTACCATCTTTAATTCTTCACACGTTTTTGGATTTTTCTCTGTTTTTAATCCCGATGCTATTAAAGATTTGAAATTATACAAAGGTGGAATTCCTGCGCGTTTTGGAGGCAGAGTTTCCTCGGTTTTGGATATTTACCAAAAAGATGGTAACAGCAATGACTTTCATATGAATGGAGGAATCGGAATTATTTCGAGCCGTATCCTTGCCGAAGGTCCGATTGTAAAAGACAAAGGGTCGTTTCTTTTTGCGGGTAGAAGTTCGTATGCCCATTTATTTTTGAAACTAGCGGACAATCAGAACACCGCCTATTTCTATGATTTGAATACTAAATTGAGTTATAAACTCAATGACCGCAACAGCTTATTCCTATCAGGCTATTTTGGAAGAGATGTTTTCAGCATTTCGGATAGCTTTGTAAACACCTATGGAAATGCAACCTTAAATTTGCGTTGGAACCATTTGTATTCTGATAAATTATTTTCCAATTTCTCCATGATTTACAGTGATTATTACTATGGTTTGAATTTGGATTTAGTTGGTTTTCTTTGGAATTCGGGCATTAAAAACTATAATATCAAATATGACTTTAAGCATTATCTCACCGACAAAATCAAATTAAACTATGGATTCAACGGGATTTATTATGATTTCAATCCAGGTACCATCAAACCCTCCAACACTACTTCTGGCATCAATTACAGGCAACTGGAAAAAAAATATGCTTTTGAACCCGCCATATATATAGATGCGGAACAAAAAATCAACAAAAACCTCTCGCTTTCCTATGGTTTGCGTTTCAGTATGTTTTATCGCTTGGGAAGTTCCACAGTCAATCTTTATGAAAACAACCAACCTGTAGTTTTCAATGAAGAATTGGGAATTTACGAGAAGGCAACGCCAACTGATACACAATTTTATGGTAGCAATAAAGTGATTGAAAGTTTCAATAATCTCGAGCCCCGATTTGCCGCTTCCTATCAATTGGACGAAAACCAGTCGGTAAAAGCAAGCTACAACCGCATGTCGCAATACCTGCAATTAATTTCCAACACCGCTTCGCCAACGCCTTTGGACGTTTGGACGCCAAGCGACAAGTACATCAAACCCCAAATTTTAGACCAAGTGGCTTTGGGATACTTTAAGAATTTTAAAGATGACCGTTATTCATTAGAAGTAGAAACTTTCTATAAAAAAATAAAAAACCGCATTGACTATATTGATGGTGCCGATTTGATTGCCAACGAAGCCATTGAACAAGTGCTTCTCAACGGCGAGATGCGCGCTTATGGACTGGAAGTTTTATTGCGGAAAAATACAGGAAAATTTAGTGGTTGGATAGCGTATACTTTATCCAAATCAGAGCAAAAAACACCTGGTAGAACTGCCAATGAAACAGGAATTAACAACGGAAACTGGTACCGCTCGGGCTATGACAAAACACATAATTTGGTTATTACAAGTTCCTATGAATTGAACCCTAAATGGACTTTTGGAGGCAATTTTACCATTCAGAATGGGCAACCTGTAACATTTCCAAACGGACACTACCAATACCAAGGCATTACCATTCCAAGTTATGGATTGCGAAACGAAAACCGACTTCCAACCTACCATCATTTGGACATTTCGGCAAGCTACACGCCAAAACCAAACAAGAAAAAAGGATGGCAGAGCGAATGGGTTTTTAGTATTTACAACCTTTACGGAAGGAAAAATGCCGCTTCCATTTCCTTTGGGCAGAACCAAACTACGGGCGCTAATGAAGCTGTTCGATTGTCCATTTTTGGCGTTGTTCCCGGTATTAGTTATAACTTTAAATTTTAATTATCATGAAAATATACCAACTCACACTAGCAGTTCTTATTACTTTATTCCTCTCAAGTTGCGAGGATGTTATTCAAGTTGACCTTGAAACAGCCGCACCTCGATTAGTAATTGAAGCTTCCATACAGTGGCAAAAAGGAACTAGTGGCAACGATCAAAAAGTGACACTAACTACGACAACTGGTTTCTACAGTCAAACCATTCCAACGGTTTCTGGCGCCACGGTTTTCATCACTAATAGTAATAATGTGGTATTTGATTTCATTGAAACGCCAAATTCCGGCGAGTACCTTTGCAGTTCTTTTATTCCCGAAATTGACCAAACTTATGTCTTAACGGTGCTTTTAAACGACCAAACTTATAAGGCGACGGAAACTTTGAAAAGCGTTGTACCTATTACCACCATTGAGCAAAACAACGAAGGTGGTTTTACGGGTGAGGAAATTGAAATCAAAACCTATTTTGATGATCCTGCTGATGCAGATAATTATTATATGTTCAAGTACAAAAACTCTATTTCTGAAATACCCAAGTTTGAAGTTAGCGAAGATGAATTCTATCAGGGAAACACCTTTTTTGATCTCTATTCTAATGAAGATATTGCTAGTAATGACTCTATTGATATCACCATATATGGCATTTCAAAGCGCTATTACGAATATATGAACAAAATTATTTCGATAGCAGGAAGTAATGGCGGAAGTCCTTTTTCAACTCCTCCAGCCACAGTCAAAGGAAACATTGTTAATACCATAAATTCTAAAAACTATCCGTTAGGTTATTTTAATGTTTCTGAAACCGACACCAGAAACTATATAATTCAATAACATATAAAAATAATAGATACATGTTAAAATTATTTATATTTACCAATTGAAAAACACCAAGTTAACTTAAATACCACAATGTCATCACACCATATCGTTAGAGACGATCAAGAACCCGCTTTAATAATAGCTAACGGCGCTACGTGCAGCGAAGAATTATTGGGGCAATTATTAGAATGGTCACCGATAGTTATTGCTCTCGACTCTGCCATTGACAGAGTCTTGGATTTGAATATCAAAGTTGACGTATTGCTAGGTGATTTTGACAGAAGCTTTGATCCAGCATATTATAAGGAAAAGCAATTCCCGTTAGAAATAATACATACGCCGAACCAAGACAAAACCGATTTAGAGAAAGCATTTGATTATCTCATCGAACGAAAAATACCTGCCGTAAATGTAGTTTGGGCCACCGGAAAACGGGCCGATCATACCATTACCAACATCACCTCTATCGTGCAATATCGCGAAACCCTAAAAATAGTACTCCTTGATGACCATTCTAAAATCTTTTTATTGCCCAAGCGATTTGAAAAATGGTACACCGCCAATACGCCTATATCGCTAATCCCGATTGGAAACGTAGTTGGCATACACTCTGAAAACTTGTATTATCCATTAAATAATGATACCTTAACCATCGGTTACAAAACCGGAAGCAGTAACCATGTAGCAAAAGATGGCATTGTAATTATTGAACATGATAAAGGCGATTTGTTACTGATGGA
>JBILYQ010000260.1:0-3523 GCA_044377655.1 Flavobacterium sp. | reverse complement strand
CCAAAAATTTTAATTTTTCTAGGATCTACGTTTGTATTAAGACCTAGACTTTGCAAAAAACCTTTAGAAATTTTATATACACCCGATTTTTGGACATAAAATCGATACCATTCTCCCGAATTTAGAACTGAATTGGTAATCGGGATTATGTTATTAGAGGCCAAGGCTAGTCTTGCTGAAGCCATATTGACTGAATAAGTAAAAGATTTTAATTTTTTAAAACTACTTCCATCTCTAATAATAGGAGAAATAACGATAATCCCAAAATAATTATTTCTAGCAATATTGCTTTTAATAGAAAAGTTTTGCGAACTGGGAATTTCATTTACAGCCAAATCACCAAGCTCAGATTGAGGAATTGATTCATATACTAAGTTTGAAATTTGAAGGGAATTATCAGAAACTAAATAAGGAAGTTTAATTTTTAAATTAAAGGATATCGACTTTTTTTGACTATCAAAGTTAAAACATTCTGAACTAAACTGAGGGATGTCTACTTTGTAACTCCCGTTAGACATTTCTCTTTTTTCAATCCAGTTTATAGAAACAACACCTTGTTCTTGCCCAAAAACAAAAAATTTAGATAAAAGGAGTAGGTATGTCGCAATGTTTTTTTTCATCATTATGCTAACGTAGAAAGGGTTCGTTTTATTGTAGAGTGTAAAAATAATTTATTTAATAAAGATTTTTACAATAAAACTATTAAATTTGCGTTTAAACAAATATGCCATGTTAATGGAAATGTATTATTTTATTAAAGGGGTTGCGAATTAATTGATAATTCTTATATTGCGCCACGAAAATTTATTACCTACTAAAATTATGAAAGTAAGCAAAATTATGACTATCAGATTGTTACTAAGTTTAGTAATAATGGTTGGATTAGCCAGTTGTAGCAAAAAGTCCGACTCAAAAGGCGGATCAAGAGCTACTGGATGGAAAATCAATGACAAAAAAGGTGGATTTCAGTATGCCTCTAAATTTAAAAAGCAAGCAACCGGCCCAGGTCTTGTTTTAGTAGAAGGCGGAACTTTTACTATGGGGAAAGTACAAGATGATGTTATGCATGATTGGAATAACTCTCCAAATCAACAACACGTCCAGTCATTCTACATGGATGAAACAGAAGTAACTAATATGATGTATATGGAATACTTAGATTGGTTGAAAAGAGTTTTTCCTCCAGATCAAGAAAACTATAAAAACATTTATGAAGGTGCATCTCCCGATACTTTGGTTTGGAGAAATCGTTTAGGGTATAATGAGACAATGACCAATAATTACTTGAGACATCCTGCTTATGCAGAATACCCAGTAGTTGGTGTGAATTGGATACAAGCTACTGAATTTTCAAAATGGAGAACCGATCGTGTAAACGAGAAAATTCTTGAAGAGCAACGTTATTTAAAGAAAGATGCAAAAGTTTCTGATGTAAAAGCGGAAGCAATTTTTAGTACTGAAGCTTATCTTGCAGCTCCTTCAAAATCTTTTGGAGGTAATGAAGAAATTGTTCTAAAAAGAGGTCAAAGCGGAAGAGGTGCTGTCAAAAAAGGTGCTACTGGTGCTGATGGACAAGCTCAAGAAGCCAAGAATGTTTATGCTCAAAGAACCTCTGGTCTTATACTTCCTGAATACAGACTTCCAACAGAAGCTGAATGGGAATATGCTGCTGCTGCAGATGTAGGACAAAGAGAATATAATATCTATAAAGGTCAAAAAAAATATCCTTGGTCTGGAAGTTACACACGTTCTGGAAAACGTCAAGTTAAAGGTGATCAATTGGCTAATTTTAAACAAGGAAAAGGTGATTACGGTGGAATTGCAGGATGGTCTGATGATGGTGCTGATATTACTAATAAAGTAAAAGAATATCCCCCAAATGATTTTGGATTGTATGATATGGCTGGTAATGTTGCTGAATGGGTTGCTGATGTTTACAGACCTATAGTAGATGATGAAGCAAATGATTTCAACTATTATAGAGGAAATGTTTACATGAAAAATAAAATTGGAGATGATGGTAAAGTAGAATTAGTTACCACTGAAACTCAAAAATTTGACACCTTGCCAAACGGTAAAATTGTTGCTAGAAATTTCCCCGGTGAAATTGCTCAAGTTCCAGTTGATGAACAAGAAACTTATTTGAGACAGAATTTCGATAAATCTGATAATAAAAATTATAGAGACGGAGATAAACAATCTACAAGATACTTTAAGTTTGGATCTTCTGAAGAAGGTGATGAAAAAGGTAAGTTGAAAGATGAGCAGAGAATGTACGATTCACCAAAGCATAATGTAACTACAGACAGTTTGGGAACAATGATCAGAAAGTATGACAGATCAAGCAAAAGATCTACCTTGATTAATGATGATGTTAGAGTTTATAAAGGTGGTTCATGGAGAGATAGAGCTTATTGGTTAGACCCAGCTCAAAGAAGATATTTTCCACAAGACATGGCTACCGATTACATCGGATTTAGATGCGCTATGTCTAGAGTTGGTCCAAAAGCCGACAAAAAGAAAAGTGCTAGAAATTAATTTTTAGTAGATAATGTATACAAAAGCCCTTTTATTAGGGCTTTTGTTTTTTAAATTCCTTTTATGACTATTCAAAACATTCATGATTTATTTTTGAATTGTTCCGGTATTTCAATTGATACAAGAAAAATTGAGAACAATTCGCTTTTTGTAGCTATAAAAGGCGAACGATTTGACGCCAACACTTTTGCTGCTGAGGCACTTAAAAAAGGAGCTAGCTATGTGATTATCGATAATAGCGAGTTTTTTATTGACAAAAGGACTATATTGGTTGAAGACTCTTTGAAGGCTTTGCAAGAGTTATCGAAACACCACAGGCAATTTCTTAATATTCCTATTATCGCACTAACAGGAAGTAACGGAAAGACAACTACCAAAGAGCTCATCAATGCTGTTTTGTCAATGAAGTTTAAAACGAAGGCCACTTTAGGAAATTTAAATAATCATATCGGAGTGCCTCTTACGTTGCTTTCATTTACTAAAGAAACAGAAATTGGCATTGTGGAAATGGGAGCTAACCATCAAAAAGAAATAGAATTTTTATGCAATATCGCTCAGCCTGACTATGGTTATATTACCAATTTTGGCAAAGCACATCTTGAGGGTTTTGGTGGTATAGAAGGCGTCATAAAAGGTAAAAGCGAAATGTATACTTACCTTTCAAAGTATAATAAAAAAGTTTTTGTTAATCTAGATGATACTATTCAAGTGGAGAAAACTAAAGGTTTGGATTGTATTTCATTTGGTATAGACAATACACACGCTTATGTTAATATTAAACAAGTAAAAGCTAATCCATTTGTTGAAATTGAATTTTCATCCATTTCTATCAAGTCGCACATGATTGGGTTATACAATACCGATAATATTAACGCTTCTATTACTATAGGTCATTATTTTGGGGTTTTAGACAACGATATAAGAATAGCTATTGAAAAATATATGCCAGAGAATAATCGTTCTCAAATGTTGATTAAAGGTAATA
>JBILYQ010000278.1:0-3185 GCA_044377655.1 Flavobacterium sp. | reverse complement strand
TTAGGAACTTTCATGGGATATGTAAGTGTGGCAATAGTTGTAGTAGCAGCCTTAGTAGGATTTGTTATAGGCTGGAGCGTTTCCAATTTTTTAATACCACCACGTGATAATTGGACTAAAAGCGGTGCTGCAATGTGGGGCACAAAATTTGGTATAGCACTAGGAGGCGCATACTTTACAGTTGTTGGCGCTGCTTATGTATTTGGTAAAATTCTATCCTAATTCAAATTTTTATTTTTACAATTATAACTTATAACGGATTCTATTTTGCTTTTAGCAATCTGTGTTTTATCAAACCATTATGCAAAATGTGGAAACTAGTTTGTATGATATGATTTGGTTAAAAAACCAACTTTGTAAATACCTCTATTACATAACTGTGCATCACTTCCCTATAGTCTAAATGCGTCACTATACGCAATTTTCCATGTCCCATCGAACTTATAGCAATGCCTTTTGCTTTTAATTTTTCCATTAACACTTTTTCATCCAGTTGCGGATGAAGTTCAAAAATCAAAATGTTCGTTTTTATTGGTTCCACTTTAGTTACCCAAGGCAAATTTTGTAATATGGCCCCAAGTTCTTTGGCACGTCGGTGGTCATCTACCAGTCGGGCAATATTATTGTCTATGGCATAAATGCCAGCCGCAGCCAAATAACCAACTTGTCGCATACCGCCACCCAATATCTTTCTAATGCGCAGTGCCCGGTGGATAGTTTTTGCATCGGATAATAAAAGTGACCCTATCGGAGCTCCAAGACCTTTAGACAAACACACGGAAATGGTGTGAAATACTTTACCATACTCTTTTGGTGAATCGTTTGTAGCCATTAAAGCATTCCAAATACGAGCGCCATCCAAATGGAATTTTAAATTATGCGTATCGCAAACTTCTCTTATTTTTCTAAATTCTTCAAAATTATAACAAGCACCACCTCCTTTATTCGTTGTATTTTCGACACAAACCAAACTAGTTAATGGACTGTGATAAAACTCAGGATCGTTTATCGCAGCAGCTACTTGCGCTGCGGTAATCATACCTCTATTGCCATCAAGCAAACAACAAGAAACACCACTATTAAAGGAAACGCCACCGCCTTCATAATTATAGACATGCGCCCATTTATCGGCTATCAATTGTTCCCCTGGCTGAGTATGTAGTTTTATAGCCGTTTGATTGGCCATTGTTCCCGAAGGAAAAAACAAAGCGGCTTCCATTCCAAACATTTCAGCCACTTTAGTTTCAAGCGCAATTACTGTTGGATCTTGCTTATAAACATCATCGCCTACTTTGGCTTGAAACATGTGTTGCAACATTTCTGGCGTTGGCTTGGTAACGGTATCGCTAACTAAATTTATTTCCATATCATTTTACTTTTTTTCAAAATAGCAATACATTACAACTTGTCCTTGCAAATATAATTACCTATTTTTGTGCTGCAAAAATAAATATAATTTATGACAACTACCGAACAAATAAAAGGTATTGTGGAGCGCCTTGGTGCGTTGAGGAGGTATCTTTGACATTGATGCCAAACAAATAGAAATAGCTAACGAAGAAGAAAAAACCTTTGCCCCTAACTTTTGGAATAACGCAAAGGAAGCAGAACTACTTGTTAAAAATTTACGTTCTAAGAAAAAATGGGTGGAAGATTATGAGAAGGCCATTTCCATGACTGACGAACTACAAATTGCCTATGAATTCTACAAAGAAGGAGAACTTTCTGCCGAAGAGCTAGACGAACAATACGAGGCAACCAATACATTCCTTGAAGCCATTGAATTTAAAAATATGCTTTCAGATGAAGGTGACAGTTTGAGTGCTGTAATCCAAATTACAGCTGGTGCTGGCGGAACCGAAAGTTGCGATTGGGCCGAGATGCTGATGAGAATGTACATGATGTGGGCGGAAAAAGAAGGCTACAAAATTAAAGAACTAAATTTTCAAAAAGGAGAAGCCGCGGGAATAAAAACCGTGACTTTGGAAATTGAAGGCGATTTTGCATTTGGCTATCTAAAAGGAGAAAACGGCGTGCATCGATTGGTGCGCATTTCCCCCTTTGATAGCAATGCCAAAAGACATACTTCATTTGTATCGGTTTATGTATATCCTTTGGTGGACGACACAATTGAAATTGATATCAATCCTGCCGATATTGAAATTATAACTTCGCGCTCAAGCGGTGCTGGAGGTCAAAATGTAAATAAGGTGGAAACTAAAGTACAATTGTTTCATAAACCAACAGGAATTCAAATTCAATGTTCTGAAACTCGATCACAGCAAGATAACCGGCAACGTGCTATGCAAATGTTGAAATCACAGTTGTATGAAATTGAATTAAAGAAACAACAGGAACAACGAAGTGACATTGAAGCTGGAAAAATGAAAATAGAATGGGGTTCGCAAATCAGAAACTACGTGATGCATCCTTATAAATTGGTAAAAGATGTACGCTCAGGATATGAAACAAGTGATGTTGATGGAGTGATGAATGGTGAAATAGATGAATTTCTAAAAGCCTATTTAATGATGATGGGGCAAAGAGAAGAAGAAAAGTAATTCATTGCTTTAAAAACAATCGTTAAGAAAATAATAAATATAACCCGTTGGGTGTAATTATTTTTTTATTCCTAATTTATTGCAATTTGTCACACAGAGCTACGCCTGTCCTGAGTTTTTATCGAAGGGTCGAAGTGCTCTTAAAATAATGTCTTAGACAAGCTCAGACTGACATTTAGGTTCTAATTAATTTTAATTTTAACTTGAAAAATGAATTTTAAGATACTATAGCTAATTACACACAACGGGTTAAATAAAAATTATAGAAACGGATATTCCGAATTACAAACTACAATAACTACATGCCAATTTCAACCTGAAAACGCAAATACCAGTTATTTTTTTGTGTACCGTCAAGATAATCCAAAGTATCAAAAGTGAGTTCTGTTTGTAACTTAAAGGTGTGTTCCCAAATGTATTTGGTAACTCCAATGCTATATTGTTTGGAATTTGGAGCCACTGATTTAATATCATCACCTACTTTTTGAGTAGAATATCTTCCAATAAATTCATAGTTTTTAGGAGTAATGTAACTCAATTGATAATCAAAACCATCACCAACATAAACAAAATTACTTTCTGTTAAATCTTCCGGATTAAAAGTTACTGCATTTTTGGTCGTGG
>JBILYQ010000047.1:0-10502 GCA_044377655.1 Flavobacterium sp. | reverse complement strand
AAGAACGTTGGTTTGAACTTTCCGCGAAGATTGAAGGATAATGTTCCATATTATAAAAGCATATCTGAAATTTATTTGGAATTCCAAAAACGAACATGGGGTGCATTCGCCATTTGTATTTGATTTGGTCACCAAATGCTTTTATAACAAAAAATCAAAACCTGAATATTCGGTTTTAAAAAGCTATCGCACATCACTTTTAGAAAATAAAAATAGTATTGAAGTGACTGATTTTGGTGCTGGTTCACGCGTTTTTAAATCCAATAAAAGACAAGTTTCAAAAATTGCTCAAACAGCTGGAATTTCTTCAAAAAGAGCTGAATTATTATACCGAATTGTCCATTATTTTCAACCTGAAAGTATTTTAGAAATTGGAACTTCTTTAGGACTAGCAACTTCTGCTCTTTCATTGGGAAACCCAAAAGCAAAAATCACCACTTTGGAAGGTTGTGAAAACACCTTGGGAATTGCAAAAAGTCAATTAGAAAAATTTAATTTTAGCAATATTGAATACGTAACTACTGAATTTTCTAGTTATCTTTCTACCACCCCACTTTCCACTTTCCACTTAATTTATTTTGACGGAAATCACCAAAAGCAAGCCACACTAGATTATTTTGAACTTTTATTACCAACAATTACCAACGAAAGTATGTGGATTTTTGATGACATTCATTGGTCGGCTGACATGGAAGAAGCTTGGGAAATCATAAAAAATAACGAAAAAGTTATTGTTACCATTGACACTTTTCAATGGGGAATTCTTTTCTTTAGAACGGAACAGCGAAAAGAACATTTTGTGATTCGAACATAAAAAAAATGGCAACCATCCCTGATTGCCATTTTTGAATAAAAAAAACTAAATTAATTAATTTGCGGAAACTTTTGTATAAAATTTAACGAATGCAACTTATATGCTTATAATTCTAAATAACTTTTTAATTTTTAAATTCAAGAAGCCAAAATTTGTAACAAAATTTCATTTAAAACTACTTATAGTTTTTTATAACAAAGTGTTTTGTACTTTTAAATTTTTATATTAAAATAATAAATCGCAATGGCAAATCCATTAATCAAAATATCAAATATTAAAAGAGATTTCGTTCTTGGAAGCGAAATAATTTACGTTTTAAAAGGTATTGATTTAGAAATAAATAAAGGGGAATATGTTGCATTGATGGGACCATCAGGTTCAGGAAAATCGACTCTAATGAATATTTTGGGTTGTTTGGACACACCAACTTCTGGAGAATATATTTTGAACAATAATGATGTCAGTAAAATGCATGATGATGATATACAAAGCCGATGATTTATGCTGGTTTTTCAAAATCAGAGCGAAATACTCGTGCCACCGAAGTGCTCAACCAAGTAAATCTGGGTGACCGAATGGACCATCAGCCAAATCAACTTTCTGGAGGTCAAAGACAACGTGTCGCCATTGCCCGAGCTTTAGTCAACAAACCCTCAATAATCCTTGCTGATGAACCTACAGGGAATCTGGACAGTAAAACATCCGAGGAAATCATGAAACTTTTTGGAGATATTCATGCCAATGGCAATACAGTAATCCTTGTTACTCACGAGGAAGAAATTGCTGCTTATGCTCACAGAATTATTCGCCTACGCGATGGCATGATTGAAAGTGACACTACAAAATAATTTACATTTTACACCATCATCAAATCGATATAAAGATGAAAATATATACAAAAACTGGTGACACAGGTACTACAGCTCTCTTTGGAGGCACAAGAGTTCCAAAACATCACATCAGAATAGAAAGTTATGGAACCGTTGACGAACTCAATTCCCATATTGGATTAATCCGCGACCAAGAAATTAATATTTCATATAAAAATGTTTTAATTGAAGTTCAAGACAGACTTTTTACTGTTGGAGCAATTTTAGCAACGCCACCCGAAAAAGAAACCCTAAAAAATGGGCAACCTCGTTTGAATATCAATAGGATTTCGGAAGATGATATTCTATTTCTTGAAAATGAAATTGACATGATGGATTCTTCATTACCTCCAATGACACATTTTGTATTACCTGGCGGACATACAACAGTGTCATATTGTCATATTGCACGATGCGTTTGTCGAAGAGCCGAACGTTTGTCCGTTCATTTGCATGAGTTAGAACCAACTGACGAGCGGGTAATTAAATACTTAAACCGACTTTCTGACTATCTTTTTGTATTGGCACGAAAGTTGTCTCACGATTTGAACGCTGAGGAAGTAAAATGGATACCTAGAAAATAGACGGCGGATAGAATTTTATAGCATTTTGAATGTTTTTTTTGGATTAAAAATCTGAAATAAAAATACTAAATACTAGAATCTAAAATGACGTTCTTAACTTTTTTTTAAAATAAATCATTTTTTACTTGACTTTTTCAGTAATAAATTTATTTTTGCATAAACTAAAATTGACAGCAGATGTATTGGACATTAGAATTAGCATCGTATTTAAGTGATGCACCGTGGCCTGCGACCAAAGATGAGCTTATTGACTACGCTATTAGAGCTGGTGCTCCACTTGAAGTAGTGGAAAATCTACAATCTATAGAAGACGAGGGCGAAATATACGAATCGATGGAAGAAATCTGGCCGGATTATCCAACTGACGAAGACTATCTTTGGAACGAGGACGAATATTAATTAAATTATAACCACAGAAAAAAAGTCTCTTTGAGGCTTTTTTTTTGGTTAAATTTACGCACCTTTTAAAAAAACATAAATAAACCCATCATGAGTTTCATAAATAGCATACTAAAAGCTTTTGTAGGCGACAAATCTCAAAAAGATGTCAAAGCTACACAACCCTATATTACCAAAATTAAAGCTTTTGAAAGCACGTTAATGGCTTTGTCTCACGATGAATTGCGAGCCAAAACTTCTGAATTTAAAGAAAAAATAAAACAAGCTCGTTCAAAACAAGACAACGAAATTACATCCAAAAAATCAGAAGCAGAAAACACTTCTGATATCGATAAAAGAGAGGAAATCTACAATGCCATCGATGCACTAGAAAAAGAAGCATATGAGATTTCCGAAAAAGTACTTTTGGATATCCTTCCTGAAGCTTTTGGAGTGGTCAAAGAAACAGCAAGAAGGTTTAAGGAAAACGCCTTTATATCTGTAACTGCAACAAGTATTGACAGGGAATTTTCAGCAACAAAGTCATATGTGACTTTAGATGGTGATAACGCAAACTGGGCAAACACTTGGAATGCAGCTGGAAAAGAAATAACTTGGGACATGATACATTATGATGTTCAGTTGATTGGAGGTATCGTTTTACATGAAGGAAAAATTGCTGAAATGCAAACGGGTGAAGGAAAAACATTGGTTGCAACCTTACCGTTATACTTGAATGCATTGACAGGAAACGGCGTTCACCTTGTAACCGTAAATGACTATTTGGCCAAACGTGATAGTGCATGGAAAGCACCATTATTTGAATTTCACGGAATGACTGTTGACTGTATTGACAATCATCAACCTAACTCTGACGCTAGGAGAAAAGCCTACGAATCCGACATTACATACGGAACTAATAACGAATTTGGATTTGATTACTTGAGAGACAACATGGCACATTCTCCATCAGACCTGGTTCAAAGAAAACACAATTATGCTATTGTAGACGAGGTAGATTCAGTTTTGATTGATGATGCCAGAACGCCTTTAATTATTTCAGGTCCTGTTCCAGAAGGAGACAGACACGAATTTAATGAATTGAAACCAAAAATTGAAAACCTTTTTGGATTGCAACGACAACTGGCCAATGGCTTTTTGACAGAAGCAAAACGCTTGATTAAAGAAGGAAATACAAAAGATGGGGGGTTTCAATTGTTGAGAGCTTACAGAGCATTGCCAAAAAACAAAGCTTTAATTAAATTTTTGAGTGAGGAAGGAATAAAACAATTACTTCAAAAAACCGAAAATCAATACATGCAAGACAATAACCGCGAAATGCCAAAAGTGGATGAGGCGTTGTATTTTGTTATTGAAGAAAAAAATAATCAAGTAGAATTAACAGATAGTGGTATTCAATTTTTATCAAAAGACACAGACGAAACCTTTTTCGTTTTGCCAGATATTGGAACAGAAATCGCTAAAATCGAAAAACAAAATTTAGGAAAAGACGAAGAGGCAGAAGCAAAAGAAAAATTATTTCAAGATTTTGGTATTAAAAGTGAAAGAATTCATACGTTAACTCAGTTATTGAAAGCTTATGCATTATTCGAAAAAGACGTGGAATACGTAATTATGGACAATAAGATTATGATTGTCGATGAGCAAACCGGTCGTATCATGGATGGTCGTCGTTATTCTGATGGATTGCACCAAGCTATTGAGGCAAAAGAAAATGTAAAAATCGAAGCTGCAACCCAAACTTTTGCAACAATCACGTTACAAAATTATTTCAGAATGTACAGCAAATTAGCTGGAATGACAGGAACAGCAGTTACTGAAGCCGGTGAACTTTGGCAAATTTACAAATTGGATGTTGTTGAAATCCCAACCAATCGTGCGATGTCAAGAATTGACAAAGAAGATTTAATTTATCGTTCGGTTAGAGAAAAATTTAATGCCGTGATTGAAGATGTAACGCAATTATCTCAATCAGGAAGACCAGTTTTGATTGGAACAACTTCGGTTGAAATTTCTGAATTATTGAGTCGAATGTTAAAAATGCGTGGTGTTGCGCACAATGTTTTGAATGCCAAAATGCACAAACAAGAAGCACAAATTGTTGAAGAAGCAGGAAAACCAGGTGTTGTTACCATTGCAACAAATATGGCTGGTCGTGGAACGGATATTAAATTATCACCAGAAGTTAAAGCTGCTGGTGGATTAGCAATTATTGGAACAGAACGTCATGATTCACGTCGTGTTGACCGTCAGTTGCGTGGTCGTGCTGGCCGTCAAGGTGATCCAGGAAGTTCACAGTTTTATGTTTCTTTGGAAGACAACCTTATGCGTTTATTTGGTTCTGATAGAGTAGCAAAAATCATGGATAGAATGGGCTTGAAAGAGGGTGAAGTTATTCAACATTCCATGATGACTAAATCTATAGAACGCGCTCAGAAAAAAGTAGAAGAAAACAACTTTGGAACTCGTAAGCGTTTACTGGAATATGATGATGTTATGAATGCGCAACGTGAAGTGATTTACAAACGTCGTCGACATGCCTTGCACGGTGAACGTTTGAAATTGGATATTGCCAACATGATGTATGACACTTGTGAGTTGATTGTGGATGAAAACAAAGGAGGTAATGATTTCAAAAATTTTGAATTTGAATTAATTCGCTATTTTTCAATCACTTCTCCTGTAACCGAGAGTGATTTTCAGAAAATGTCTGAAATGGATTTGACTGGAAAAGTGTATAAAGCAGCAATGCAATATTACACCGAAAAGACGGAAAGAAGTGCTCGAGAAGCCTTGCCAATAATAACGGATGTTTATAAAAGAGAAGGAAATCAATTTGAACGTATTATTGTTCCTTTTTCGGATGGAATAAAATCTTTGAATGTAGTAACTGATTTGAAAAAAGCATACGAAAGCGAAGGAAAACAGCTGATAGCAGATTTCGAAAAAAACATCACCTTGGCTATTGTAGATGAAGCGTGGAAGAAACATTTGCGCAAAATGGATGAGTTGAAACAATCGGTTCAACTAGCTGTTCATGAACAAAAAGACCCTTTGCTGATCTATAAACTAGAAGCTTTTAAATTGTTCAGCGGCATGTTAAATGGTGTTAATAAAGAAGTAATTTCTTTTTTATTTAAAGGTGATTTACCACAACAAAATAACTCCATACAGGAAGCAAAAGAAGTGCGTAAAAAAGAAAATTATACGG
The DNA here is from genome assembly GCA_044377655.1 of Flavobacterium sp. GTDB lineage: Bacteria > Bacteroidota > Bacteroidia > Flavobacteriales > Flavobacteriaceae > Flavobacterium. The sequence goes on along the minus strand of JBILYQ010000047.1, from coordinate 4,625 downwards.
AAACAAAAGATGAAATTTCAAGTAGTGAAAGCGCCAATCGTGAGGCTAGTCAAACACAAAGTCGTCCTCAAATAACAGAAACTATCATTAGAGAAACTCCAAAAATTAACCGAAACGATACCGTGACGATTAAACATGTCTTGAGTGGAAAAACGGAAACTCTGAAATTCAAGAAAGCTGAAAGTAGAATTACTTCAGGCGAATGGGTTATAATCGATTAATAGTATAACAATCCTTTAGATTGTCTAAAAACACCTCAATTGTGAAAGCAGTTGGGGTGTTTTATTAAAATTTAAAAATCTTGACCAGCTTTTTAGTCACAAAAACTTAAATTTACAAAATATCATCAACTAATAATTCCTAAAAATGCCAAATAGCCAAACTTACACTGCAATTTTCAACACCTTTAAAGCGAGCATTGCTGATGGCACTTTTGCAAAATTAACATTAGCAAAAACCATTGGAAATACCCAATTAATGAATATTTATGTTAGAACAATTATAATAGAAAATGAACTTTTACTTACGCTGAAATTTAAATTCCAACAAGAAGAAATTATAGAAAATCATAGTATTGACGAGGCCATTTTTATATTGACCACTTACATCAACAATCCTTTTTTATCAATATTATTATTTACCACTGAAGCGGATATCACCCTGAAAATGAACAAAAAACGGGTGGCTACAATAACGGAAAAATCTCCCACTTTTAAAAATGCAGATGTTATTTTGTTAGAATTCTTAGCACAACCAAAAAACAACCCCGCTTAAAAAATAGAACAAAGTCAACCAAGTACTATTTCACTAAAAAGAAATAGCCTTCGTGTAAAACGAAATTAAAAAACTACGCTTTTTGGAAGATAATTAAAATCAAAAATGGTCATTTTCCAATCTTGATGATGCTCCTAAAAGCTAAATTTTTTAGATACTTATTAGCGATATTATCAAAAAAGAATTGGGATTATAAAAATAAATGAAAAATATTTATTTATATTTACTTCAATTTAAAACTAAAATCTAACATTAAAAAATAAAATCATGGCAAAAAGTCAAGACGCAAAGAAGACAGAAAAAAAAGAGCCTTTAAAAACTGCTAAAGAAAAGAAAGCAGAAAAAAGAGATAAAAAAAATACTCCTAAAAGAGATTAAATAACCAACCTATTCCTATCCAAAATTAATCTTCAATCGAACTTAAAGTTGAAGATTTTTTTAATTCCAATAACAATGACACAATTAAATTATTTCAAGAAAGATGTTATTAGAATGTTGGGGAAAAACAAGATACGAATCATACACATTTGGTTGAGCAGATCCTTTTGGGGAATTCTAATGTATCGAATTGAAAGGAGTTTATTTCTTTTATTTGGAAATGCCTATGGTATAATCCGTGTGCCATTCATACCTATTTTTACGTTACTTCAAGCTTTTTCAAATATTGACATTCATTACAAAGCAGATATAAAAGGAGGTATTTCAATACTTCACGCCTCTGTTGGGATTGTTATTTCTGGACAAAGTAATATTGGTCGGAATTTAACTTTGACTGGAGGAAATGTTATTGGAGTTAAAAGAACAGCTCCAAAAGGGTCTTTCATAATTGGAGATAACTGTTCACTAGGTGCAAATGCCACTATAATTGGCCCCGTTATTTTAGGGAATAAAATAACTATTGGTTCTTGCGCTTGCGTAATCAGAGACTGTCTGACTGAGAATAGTATTTTGGTTGGTGTTCCTGCTACCGAAAAAGTAAAAAACTAACTCATTTAAAACTATACTATTTTATCTAACATCAGGGAAAATCTTGCCCGGATTTAAAATAGTATTTGGATCAAAAACAAATTTTATGCGTTCCATCAATTCAAGATGAACTTTAGAAAACGCTATATCCATAAAGTTTTTTTGCACAAAACCGATACCGTGTTCTCCGGATAAAGTTCCTTTCAAAGAAACCGTAAGCTCAAAAATTTCACGAATCCCTTTTGTAACTTCTGTATTCCAATTGGCATCAGACATGTTGCCTTTGATAATATTTACATGTAGATTTCCATCGCCAGCATGACCATAACAAACTGATTGAAAACCATATTTATTTCCAATTTCTTTAATTCCAGACAATAATTTAGGTAATTCATATCTTGGAACAACTGTATCTTCTTCTTTATAAACTGAATTCGCTTTTACGGCTTCGGCAACAGAGCGACGCATTTTCCACAATGCATTTTTTTGGTCTTCGGTATCGGCAAATAAAACTTCCCCTATTTCAAATTTTTCCACAACAGCCATGATTTTCTCGGCTTCGGCAAAAAGGATTTCGGGATAATTTCCATCGACTTCAATAAGCAAATGCGCCTGAATGCCGTCCGCAACTTGAACGCTCAAACCACTAATGTGTTTCAAGGTCCAATCAATAGCATCTCGCTCCATAAACTCCAAAGCGCTTGGAACAATTCCTGCTCTGAAAATAGCAGAAACGGCTTCGCAGGCTTGACTAGCTTGATAAAAAGGAACCAACATCAACACATTATGATTGACTTTTGGCAACAGTTTCATAACAATTTTGGTGATAATTCCCAAAGTTCCTTCGCTACCAACCATTAACTGTGTAAGATTGTAACCTGTAGAATTCTTCAAGGTATTGGCGCCGGTCCAAATAATTTCACCCGTGGGCAAAACCACTTCTAAATTCAACACATAATCTTTGGTTACACCATATTTCACCGCTCTTGCGCCACCTGCATTTTCGGCAACGTTTCCTCCTATCCAACAACTTCCTTGACTGCTTGGATCGGGTGGATAAAACAACCCTTTTTCGGCAACAGCTTCACGCAAAACTTGGGTTATTACGGCTGGTTCTACAATCACTTGAAGATTTTGCTCGTCAATAGTCAAAATTTTATTCAATCGTTCTGTTGAAAGTCCGATTCCTTCATAAATAGACAAGGCACCGCCACTCAATCCCGTTCTGGCTCCAATTGGAGTAACTGGGATTTTATAGTGGTTTGCCAATTTCAGAATTTCAGAAATCTCTTTAGCGTTGGCCGGTTTTACAACAACGTTGGGAGGAAAAACATACTCTTCTGTTTCATCATGACCGTAATGATTTCGTGTTTCTTGGTCAGTAAAAACAAATAATTCGCCAAGAATATCGGTGAGTTTTTGAAGTATTTCGGGTGTGATTTGCATTGTCATAAATTGAAAAGTAAAAGTAAATCATTTGAGTTATATATACAAAGAAGACTAGAACAATCCAAGTCATATTCGTATTATTTCTTCTTTAAATTGGGCAAAAAGTAACAAATAACGCCAATTATTGGAAGAAATGAGCAAATCTGATATACAAATTGGATGGAAGTATGATCGGCTAAAATTCCCAATAACGCGGAACCCAAAGCGCCCATTCCGAAAGCAAAACCATAAAAAAGGCCAGAAATCATTCCTAGTTTTTTAGGCAATAATTCTTGAGCATAAACAATAATTGCTGGAAATGCAGAAGATATTATAACGCCAATAACTATCATCAAAACATCGGTGTAAAAAAGATTGGCATAAGGCAACAACAACGCAAATGGTGTGGCGCCAAAAACAGAAAACCAAATAATGTATTTTCGACCAAATTTATCCCCTAAAGGTCCGCCAAGAATGGTTCCAAGTGCATACGCAATGAGATAAATAAACATGTGATATTGCGCTTGCTGAATGGATAGTCCAAATTTATCCATTACATAAAAGGTGTAATAAGTGGACAAACTAGCGGAATAGAAAAACTTGGAGAAAATTACAATCAGCAAAATGGCAATTGCCCATTTCACTTTGACTTTCGATAAAGTATGAAAATCTATAAACGACATGTTTTTATGCTTTCTAAAAATCAAATGATCTCGATACCAAAAAGCAATTTTAGAAATAATTCCTAAAGCAATTACAGCCGCCACAACAAACCAAAGAATGTATTTTTGAGAATTTGGTACCACAATTAAAGCCACCAACAAAGGTGCCAGCGCAGTTCCTAAATTTCCTCCTACCTGAAAAATAGATTGTGCCAAACCCCGTTTTCCACCTGATGCTAAGTTAGAAATTCTAGCTGATTCGGGATGAAAAATAGCGGAACCTGTTCCAATGAGAACAACCGAAACAATAATCCAATAAAAATTATCAGCAAAAGAAAGTGACACAATTCCCGCTAAGGAAAAAACCATACCATAAACTTGGGAAAATGGTTTTGGATATTTATCGGTATAATAGCCAACAAAAGGCTGCAAAATGGAAGCCGAAATCTGAAAAGCAAAAGTGATTAATCCAATTTGTGAAAATGTTAAGCCATAATTTTGCTTCAAAATAGGATACACCGAAGGAATAATTGCTTGGATTAAATCATTCAATAAATGAGCAAAACTGATGGAGAACAAAATTGAAAAAACTGTTTTCTGAAGCACATCGGATTTATTTTCTAAAATTGAATTTGCTATAGACACAATTATGATTTTTGATGATGCAAAAGTAATTTTTTTAAACGGCAATAAAGCAAAGTTTTTATCAAAGTTCGTAAAGCGTTTTTTTTATGTAAGTTTGTGTTTGAATAATTTTTTTAATAAAAATTCAACATTGGAAAACCAATCGAAAAA
>JBILYQ010000046.1:0-10510 GCA_044377655.1 Flavobacterium sp. | reverse complement strand
TTTCTTGTTGGTCTTCGAATTTAAATCCGCATATGATGGAAGCAGAGCCAAGATTTTTAACCCACAATTTTTTGGTTAAGATTTCTCCTAAACGTGCTGCTTTCTTAAATTGCACTTTTAAATCTACAGTTGGAATTCCGTTAGTTTCGTGCATTTTTGAAAAGGGTCTCTCGAGTGCTTCCTCAAACCAATCTTCAACCAAACAATTTAGCATTTCTAAAAATCTTGGATAAAATACAATTCCAGCATAATCTACATGCTGGAAACGTATTTTTTCTTGTTTTGTAAAAGGTTGATTCATGTTTATTGTTTGATGAATTTACTTTTATAGGTGTTATTACCATCAAAAGCTTCAATAAAATATATTCCGTTTGAAAGGTTTTCGGTCATAACTTGAGTTGTGTTTTGTGTTTGTTGTACTACCACTTTTCCTGTAACATCTGTGATTATAATTTTTTGTATCAAAGCGTTATTAGGCAATTGGACCATTAGAGATGAAGACACTGGGTTAGGATAAACTAATAGAACCTCTTGCTGGAATTCTTCGTTAGATAGTAAGTCTTCGGCTAATTTGACAATCCAAAAATCAAAATTACCAAAATTTTGTGATACGTCTCCATTACTAGATAATGATTTGCCTAATAAAGCATATCCGTTATCTTGTGATTGAATTATGGAAGTTGCAAAATCTTGATTGGAACCACCCAAGCATTTTTGCCAAAGAATATCTCCTAGATAACTTAATCGAACTACCCAATAATCAATATTTCCATGATTTCCCGAAACATCTCCACTGTTTGAAGTAGCAGAACCTGTGAGGATATAGTTTCCATCGGAAGTTTGCTGGATAGAATTTCCAATTTCATTAAAATTACCGCCAAGTGATTTTTGCCATACAATATCTCCTGCTGCATTTAATTTCACTACCCAATAATCCGAGTTTCCTGTAGTTCCCGTGCCTCCATGATGTCCAGACACATCTCCATCATTAGAAAAGGATGTTCCAATAATGATATATCCCAAATCTGCGGTTTGTTTGATATCATTTAAGTTTTCAGTATGTAGGCCACCAAAACTTTTTTGCCACACAGTTTCTCCTAGCGAGTTGAGTTTTATAACATTGTAATCTGGATAAAAGGTAGTTGTGGTTCCAACAGTTACTCCAACTGTGGAAAGGTTTTCACACCCTACAATGTAGCCACCATCTGCAGTTACTTCAATTAAAACTCCTTTTACAGTGGTTCCTGTTCCCGTATAAAATGATTTTTGCCATTCGATGTCGCCTGTGGCGTTTAGTTTAACAATCCATTTGTCATTATTGCCCGTTGTGGGTAAATGATCGCCATCATTTGAGTCGGAAAGTCCCGCTAAAATATATCCTCCATCACTAGTTTGTCTTATGTTGGTTGCCGAATCATCTTGTGATCCTCCAATGGCTTTTTGCCACACAATGGTGCCTGAGGCGTCAAGTTTAATGACCCAATAATCAAAACCACCATGATTCCCGCTTACGTCGCCATCATTGGAGGTTGTAATTCCGGCAACGATGTAACCGCCATCGGAAGTCTGCTGAATGCTTTTTGCGAAATCGGAAGCAGTGCCGCCATAGCATTTCTGCCATTCGACAACACCAAGCGCATTCATTTTAATAATTGAATAATCATACTGACCGTGATTATCAGAGAAATTGCTTGTGATTGAACTAGAGGAACCCGCAGTTATAAAACCTCCGTCTGTGGTTTGAATAAGTTGACTTGCTTGTTCGTCATTTGGACCGCCAATAGTTTTTTTCCATTCAATTGCTGGAGCTTGTGAATAGGAATTCAGTGTAGTTAAAACTACAGTTAAAAAGAGTACTGATTTTTTCATAATCATGGTTGTTTAATTATTTTTTTAATTTGAAACGTTGAATTTTGCCTGTTTCTGTTTTGGGTAGGCATTCCACAAAGTTGATTACTCTAGGGTATTTATAAGGAGTTGCTACTTCTTTGAACCATTGTTGAATAGATTTTGACATTTGATCGTTCGCTTTATGTTGATCTTTTAGCACTATGTAGGCACAAACCAACATGCCTCTTTCTTCATCAGGCAAGCCCACAACGGCACATTCCACAATTTCATCATGTGCTAAAAGTACTGATTCTACTTCAATCGCTGCAATATTATAACCTGATGAAATGATCATGTCATCTCCTCGGGCTACAAACCAGAAGTAACCTTCGGCATCCTGACGGAAAATATCGCCTGTGATGTTCCATCCGTTTTCTACATACTCCTTTTGTTTGTCGTTTCTATTAAGATATTTGCAGCCAGTTATTCCTTTTACAGCCAGTCTTCCGGGTTCGTTGGTAGTCGCTTCATGTCCGTTTCGGTCAATGATTTTGGCTTCATAGCCAGTGATTGGTAATCCCGTTGCGCCTGGTTTCATGTTGGCTTCATTAGACGATATGAAAATATGTAGCATTTCTGTTGCGCCAATGCCGTCTATGATTTTCAATCCTGTGGCCTGTTGCCACTCTTCCCAAACTTTAATTGGAAGCGCCTCTCCAGCAGACACGCATTTGCGCAGGCTTGAAATGTCAAAATCTTTGACTTTGGTTGTAATGATTCTCCAAGCGGTTGGTGCGGTGAAGCAAATAGTTATCTTGTAATCCTGAATGGCTTGCAAGAGCATATCGGGACTTGGTTTTTCTATTAAAAAGGTGGAAGCTCCAAAGTACATCGGGAACAATACCAACCCGCCTAAACCAAAAGTAAAGCCTAGTGGTGGACTTCCAGTGAAGATATCATCTGTCGAGGGTTGCAAGGAGTAATTGGGAAATGCTTCGCAAATGTTCAGTATGTCTTTATGAAAATGGGCCGTCATTTTTGGCAAACCTGTCGTTCCTGAGGTGAAACCAATCAAGGCAACGCTGTCTGACTTGGTAGTATAGTTGATAAATGTCTTTGGCTTGTTTTGCATTAAAGTTATCAACCTGTCGTAAAAACAAGTTGATTTGAGCACATCGGATTCAATGCCATGCACTTCTTCTTGCAACATGGTATCGCAAAGCAAATGGGATATCTCGGCACACGATATGATGGTTGTCAACTCTTTGGCGCGCAATAGTGGCATCGTGGCCACCACAATACCACCTGCTTTGAGGATGGCATACCAACACACTACCATCATTGGGTTGTTAGAAGAGCGCAACAAAACGCGGTTTCCTGTTTGTAAACCTAAATCTTCCACTAAAACGTGTGCTATTTGGTTGGCTTTCTCATACACATCCTGATAAGTCCAAACAGTATCAAAGGTGCGGATACAAACTCGATGCCCCCATCCTTTTTGGATAGAGTCGTCCAACAGACGTTCCACACAATTAAGGAATTCTGGACGTTGGAACTGAGGGAAGTCTAGCAAATAATCGGGTTGCAAGTCATTGCTTGGTAGATTATCGTGGGCAAAATTGTCTTGGTAATGCTTCATTGTTACTACTTTAAATCCTTTGGTTGCAGAAAATGTTGGTTCCGATTTTTGTTTATTCTTTTTTATTACTTTTAGGTTTCAGTGCTTTTTTCATGCCTTCCACCATTTTCCTTTCACTAGCTTTCAACGGATATAGGTGCGAACTTCCTGCTTTGTAGGGTTTCGGAATGCTGACTGATTCCAACTGCTCGTAGGCCTGCGCATGGCGAACAAAGTTTGTGTCGGCTAATAAGGGTCTTCCCAATGCCACTATATCGGCTCTTCCATTGAGAAGTATCGTGTTGATTTGATCAATGTCCTGAATATATCCTGCCGTTATGGTTGGCACATGAACCGTATTTCTAATTGCGTCGGAAAAAGGCGTTTGCCACATTCTGCCCACTTGCGGTTGCTGGTTTTCAACTGTATTTCCAGAAGAAACGTTGATAATATCGGCTCCTGCGGTTTTAAATGCGGTAGCAATAGTAATCACATCATCTTCAGAAATTCCGTTTTCTGCCCAGTCCGAAGCGGATATCCTCACAGACATTGGTTTTGCTTGCGGAAGCGTTTTTCGCATTTCGGCAAGCACGCGTAATGGGAATTTAAGCCTATTTTCAATGCTTCCTCCAAATTCATCGCTACGAATATTGGTTAATGGCGATAGGAACGAGGCTAAAAGAAACCCATGGTGCGCCTGCAATTCTATCATATCAAATCCAGCAGCATCCGCATTCAAGGTGGCTTGGACAAATTCCGAGACCAAGTTGTCCATGTCTGTTTCTGTCATCGTCTTGGGTGTTGCCAACTTTGGACTGAATGCCAATGGCGATGCCGAAAGTAATTCCCAAGGAGTGTCAATCGGTTGATTGTTGCCTTCCCAAGGCTTGGTCGTGGCGCCTTTGCGTCCCGAATGACCCAATTGTATTCCAATTTTTGTGTCGGTGTTTTGATGTATAAAGTCAGTTATTTTTTTCCAAGCAACTATTTGTTTTTGATTGTATAGTCCTGCACAACCTAAAGTTATTCGTCCCGTTGCTGATACGGCTGTCATCTCGGCAATAAGCAGCCCAACACCACCCGTGGCTCTACTACCATAATGCACCAAATGCCAATCATTCACTATTCCATTTTCGGCAGAATATTGCCCCATTGCCGACATTGCGATTCGGTTTTGCAACGTCATTTCTCGTAAGCAAAAAGGTGTAAACGCAGCGGGAAGACTTGGATTTACATTGTTTTGCAGGCTATTGAATTCAGCCAGTACTTTGTCTGTAAAGGATTTATCTCGCAATTTTAGGTTTTCATAGGTCACTTTCTTGGAGCGGGTCATACAACCAAAAGCAAACTGATAGAAGGGATGTTGGTTATTTCTATCCATATTTTCGAACCAGTCTAGCGAAACTAGGGCAGCGTGCTGTATCATTTCAACGGTGTTACGTCTCACTTTTTCGTACTGTTCAAATGCAGCCTGAACGTTATTTGGGTTTGCTATCACGGCGTCAGACAGCCCGATAGCGCTATCCATGGCTAGTTTTGTTCCCGAACCAATGGAGTAATGTGCTGTGGCTTTGGCATCTCCCAATAGCACAATGTTGTTGTGGTGCCATTTGGTATTGGTCACATGCGGAAACTGTCGCCAGTGCGATTTGTTGGACACCAGAGGATGTCCGTCCAATTCTTCTTTAAAAAGGGACGCTATTTTTTGGATGGTATCTTCTTCATTGGTAACTTTAAATCCCAGATTGTTCCAGGTAGCATCACTGCATTCAAATATCCAAGTACTCATGCCTTCTTCATATTGATAGCTGTGGGCCACGATACTGCCATGTGGCGTGGTGCGAAAAAAATAGGTAAAGGCATCCAAAGGCTTGGTGGAACCCATCCAAACAAACCTGTTTTTCTTGAGCACCACCTTGGTACCAAATTCGTTTGTATAGCGTGTTCTGATAGCACTTCCAATGCCATCGCAAGCCACTAATATGTCGGCGTCGGCAAATCGTTCCAAATCATCTACGTTTTGATCAAAGTGGAGGTTGACGCTTTCCTCAATACATCGCTGTTGCAATAACTGCAATAATGTCTTGCGCGAACATCCACAAAATCCGTTTCCGGCAATGGCTACTTCTTCACCATCTCGAGACACAACGATATCATCCCAATAGGCAAACTTGCTTCGAATGAGTTCGTAGGACCTCATGTCGCGCTTCAAAAACTCGCCTAGAGTTTCATCCGAGAAGACTACCCCAAACCCAAAACTGTCATCCGGTTTGTTACGTTCATATACGTCTATTTGGCAATTTGGTAGTGCCTTTTTGGTAAGTATCGAAAAGTAAAGACCTCCAGGACCTCCTCCTATAACTGCAATTTTCATTTATGATCTTTTTATGGAAAATAGCGTTCCTATTTTGGAATAATTGGAACCTGCCAAACGTGCCACTGGCTTGTAGGTTTCTAAATTGATTTTGTAATTATCCATTAGTACAATGGGGTCAAAGTGCATCATCACAATACGACCTATCAATACCATCGAACCACCGTCTTTATGGTTTTCGAGCGCATAATGGTGAACCAATTCGCATTCGAAAGCAATTTTGCTTTCTTTTACTCGCATTGGAGCTATTTTTTCTGATGCAATAGAGGTTACGCCTGCCAGTACAAACTCGTCCACATCGGGAGATACAGCCTGCGCCGTTTTGTTCATTTGTTCTACTAAGTCTTCGGTGACCATATTGACCACAAACTGCTTGTTGGCAAGTACATTGTTGAGTGTGTCTTTATTGGTGTTACCTCCGCGAGAGGTGGAGAACATAACGTGTGGTGGATCTTCTCCCACAATATTGAAATAAGAAAAGGGTGCCAAGTTGTTAATTCCGTCCTCGCTTCGACTTGAAATCCAGCCTATAGGACGAGGAATGACGGAACCCGTTAATAATTTGTAGATAGCAGTTGGCTCAAGTTCCTGCGGGTCAAATTGCATAGTGGTATTTGTTTACCACAAATTAAAGCAATTTTTTGGTATTTTAGTAATTAAAATGTTAATTTATCGACAACCTGCAAGGTGTTTTAGAGAATATTTGTATAAAATAGGCATTAGTGTAGCTTTGCGCTTATAATCATAGCGCAGTTGGAAGGGGAAATTATTTCCTATTGGGTTGTTATTATAGTCCACCAATGCTGCCGTTACTTGTGCAATGCTCGTCGTGGTAAAACGGCACTGCGGCAACGACAGCTTTGATGAAAACTATTTTACTTTAAAAAGAACTATTGTATAGCATGGACTTAGGATTGACGGACCAATTGCATTTCGCAGCGTATCCAAACATCCTCACTTACCAGCACGCTACTTGTTTCCAAAATGGAATTCCATATCAATCCCCAATCTTTACGGTTAATTTTTCCGTTAATGTTGAGCACCACTTTTTCATTGCCCCAAGGGTCTTTCATGATGCCTTCAAACTCCACTTACAAATTAATTTGTTTTTTGATGGCTTTCATGGTCAAATCGGATAGAGGTTTTAACTGCCATCCTTGTTCACTTCCTATAGGGGTTGCTCACTAAATTGGTTTCCTTGAAGGTGGCCACGTCAAAAAAGTCGGTATTTTTGAGTAGCTCATCTCTTTTTACGTCACCCGTGTCTATCGATGCTGGATTGAACCAAAAGCCAATTTCCGCTGTTACTAAATCAGCTCAGGTGTTGTAAATACTGGCTTAAAACTCATGGATGGTGCCTTGTATGTTAGCAATCATCAGGTGTTTTACCCTAAAACCTATTTCACTGTGTACTGGACCAAGACCCCATTTTATTTTTTTGATACAATTAGAATATTAACGTTTGTTTTTAAAAACAACGGTGTAGCGGTCAACAAGCAAGCCTGAATCACTATTAAAATGTCGGAATGAATATGGGAAAAAAAGGGTTTTTGGAAAGTGCGTTAGTGCAGTAGAGGTTCACTGTATAATGTTTTCTTTGGAAGAAAAAACACTTAACTTAATCAAAGTTAGGAAATTAAAAGCATTCAAAAAAACTTTTTAGGAGAAAATTACTTTATTAATTTATAATTTTTTTCCTGGCTTACCCTGAATTGCGCATTCATAATCTTGAAAAAGCATGAGGACGAAAGGATTTTTATCAAAATAGTACGGCAATACCACGGGCCTAAACAAGCAATGGATTACATGGAGCTCAAGGCAACAAATACCTGCAAAGTGGTCTGACAGATAGCGAATATCGATGGAAACGACGATGAAATCGCTCAAAACAGCATGTTTTTGAACGGTTACTTTGTCTGCTTTAGAGACATACATATAATCAATCAATTTGGATAGGCGCGTGGCCAAATTCATCACTTGGTGTGGTATCGATTTTTGAATGCCTAAATTGCTTGGCGCATAGAATTGAACTTGTGCTGCCAATTTGTCTTTGCGATTGTCCAATCATTTTCGCCGTCGGACGCTACGTCCAAACGGATATTATAGGTCATCACCGTCAGCGATTGTGCGCCCATTGTAGTTTAGAAAAAAAGGAATAGAAGGCAGGTAACTCGGGATATTTTTTATTTGTATGGGTGTATGTTGTATATTTATTGGTTTCGTCAGGACTAATTCAACAGCCCATTGCCTTTGTCATTAGGTTTTTTTTCGCGCAACTTTCTTAGGCGTTCCGTTTCCTGCAGTGCCTGCTGATGGTAGGTCTTCGTTACAAGCTTTTGTTCTTCAGCAGTATAGCGTTCCATGATGGCGTCGAGTTGTGTACTGACTTTAAGATACTGCTTTTGCAACCTAGGATTGGTACTAACAATGTCCATTTGGCTACCTATGCGGTCCAACGATTTCATTATTTTGCAAATTGAAGTAAAGGTCACTTCATCCATTTTATCATCCATGTGGTTGCTATTTTAAAATTTAGGGTTTGTGAAATTGGTACTGCCTTTTTCCGATAGGCACCATCTATTGCCAGGCTTTTCTAGTGCCATGCTGCCGATGCCAATCTTATGGATTTTCCAGTTTGTGACTATTGCCAGAATCGTTAGCTAGACATTGTTTTCATAGCCTCCATTTGTTCTTGCAGGCGCTCTAACACCTGATTTAATCTGGTTACGTAAAGCATTTCCATAATTTCGGTGCCTTTCCTTTTATTTCTTCCAATCGCTCCAACAGCATTTTATCATGAATAACAGTTGCTGAATTTTTGCATTAAATTTCAAGGATAAATAGACTAAAACAAAGTTCTTCCACTACTTGATTTGTCATTTTTTTTTCAGCTTTATTATTTTTATAAAGTGATTATTGGTCTAACAAAATACTAATTTACAAAAATAAATTCTTAAAAATTAGTTAATTGAATAATAGTTAGTATATTTACTTACAGTAAAAACATTTCGCATCTTTTTTCTAAAAACCTACTTTAGCTTGAAAGAGATTACTAAAGCCATGATTTGGCAACAACTCAACGAAATAAAAAGGACTTTTGCCAGCACCAACGCCCCCAATGTAAACAAAGCTTTTTATAACTGCAACGAAGTCATGCAACTGCTCAATGTGAGCGAAAGAACCCTTTTTCGTTGGCGCAGGGATAAATTGATACTTTTTTACAAAATCAATAGACGTTGCTATTTTCCAAGAGAATATTTTATACATTCCCGTACCTGCAATTGACCACTGGTGGCAAACGGAGTCGGGCTGGCCGATGATTGCCAACATGATGGGCGTGGAAGCCTTAGCTGTAAAACCGGGTTCGGTTGGTAAAGCCGTTTGTGGATATGACATTAGGATATTTGGAGAAGACGGAACAGAATTGGGACCCAATGAAGAAGGTTATGTAGTCATCAAATTGCCATTGCCACCAGGAACATTGCTCAACTTGTGGGAAGATCATCTGAGGTTCAGCGCTGGTTATTTAGAGAAGTTTCCAGGGTATTATTTCTCTGGTGATGGCGGTTTTAAAGACGAAGAAGCTTATATTTACATCACTGGAAGAGTAGACGACGTTATCAATGTGGCAGGACATCGCCTTTCAACTGCTGAAATGGAAGAGGTCGTTGCTGCACATACATCTGTTGCTGAATGCGCTGTAATTGGTATTAACGACTCTTTAAAAGGTCAAATCCCTCTGGCATTGGTTGTCATCAAACTACATGATGGCATGGAGCATTTCCAATTGGAGCAAGAAATTGTTAAATTGGTCAGACAGCAAATTGGTGCTGTAGCTTCTTTGAGAAACGTGGTTATTGTGGAACGATTGCCTAAAACCCGTTCGGGAAAAATACTTCGAAAGTTGATGCGAAGCATTGCTGATGGCGATATATACCAGATTCCTTCTACCATAGACGATGAGAGCATTGTGGATGAAATTGCCGAAGTATTAAAGAAAAAAAACATTGGAACTTATAACACAACTATAAATTCATAAAACAAACAAGTAAAATGAGTTACTATAAAATTGACAATTTAGAACAGTATTTCAAGCATTACAACAAATCAATACGCGAACCACGGAAGTTTTGGGGCAAGATAGCCTCCGAGAATTTCACTTGGTATCAGGAATGGGAAAAAGTGATGGATTTTGACATGGGCGAGGCAAAGATAAAATGGTTTGTGGATGCCAAAGTCAACATCGTAAAAAATTGTATCGACAGACACTTGGCAAGGAAAGGCAACAAAACGGCTATTATCTTTGAACCTAATGACCCTAATGAAGACGCGCAACACATTTCGTATAACGAATTGCATGCCCGTGTTTCTAAAATGGCCAACGTATTGCGCGAGCAAGGAATTACTAAAGGAGATAGGGTTTGTATTTACCTGCCAATGATCCCAGAATTGGCCGTGTCTGTTTTGGCTTGCGCCCGAATTGGAGCGATACACTCCGTTGTATTTGCAGGGTTTTCATCTACTGCTGTTGCGACACGAATCAATGACAGTGATTGCAAGATGGTCATCACATCTGACGGTGGATACCGCGGAAACAAGTCGATAGATTTAAAAGGAATTATTGATGAGGCCTTGGAGAAATGTCCTTGCGTAACGACTGTATTGGTAGCTCAAAGAACCCACACAGC
>JBILYQ010000259.1:0-3554 GCA_044377655.1 Flavobacterium sp. | reverse complement strand
CACCAATTATTTGATTTTTCCTATTGCCGATTTGAATATTCGCAGTAAGGCTTCAAAATATTCTTCAGTATCCTCCGATTCGGACATAAGTTTTACTGTTTCAAATTATAATGATTTTCAGATTACAGGCTATTTGCAGAATTTGAAGTTTCAAGAAATAGGAAAAGATACAATAACTTCATTGACTGACAAACCTGTTTTAATCCAAACAGCAACTTATTTAAAATCAGTTTCCGATAAAACAAAACAACAGTTTTTGGTCTACACTCTAGCCGATATGGATACTAATAAAGATGGGAAACTAGATACAAACGATATAAAATCGTTATATATCAGTGAAATATCAGGAAATAAATTCATCAAATTGTCTGCCGATTTTCAAGAATTATTGGATTGGAATATAATCGAAGCAACCAATAAATTATACTTCAGGACCATTGAAGATAGTAATAAAAATGGAGAGTTTGATAAAAAAGACGTGGTTCATTATCACTATTTGGATTTGCAAAGTAAAGAGTTGAAAACCAATGAATATTTACCTATATAGGTTTTTAAATCAAAATATCGCTTTCTAAATCTGATTTTTCTATCTCAAAATCAAATCCTAGCTGTTTCACCAACTGAATGACTAAATTTTTATACCAATTTTCGGATTTGGGATGTATATAGATTTTTTCAATCAGTTCGTTAATATCGATGTCGATTTTTAAACCGTCATTAATTTTGATATTGGTTTCTGAAATGTCAGAAATGATGCGAACCTCACCTTCATACTGAAAACTTTTCCGTTTAAATAAAAATGGAAAAAACATATCGTCAAACGGAATATATTCTTTTTTGTAATCGATATAATTTACTTCGCCAATATATTGTTTGAAATTTTGCTCTGGAAGTAACGCCTTCTGTAATCTTCCAACGGTAGATTGAATGGCCAAACCTTCGCTATTTTGAGTAAAAATTTGCCACATAGCAAACGATTCGTATTCGTTGATGTGCCAACTACTGACCACAACTTTCTCGCGATGGGTTTTATAGAAATTTAAAAATTCAGGATTGTCAATTGCAAGTTTCTTGATTTCATCATAAGTTGGCTCGCTGAAAGTACCTTCGTATTGGTCTTCAAATTTGTCAGATCGCGACATGAAGAGTTTCTTCGATAATAATAAATCCAGAAATTTCGACAAGTCCAAATATTTCCAAACGATTGTATTTGGATCAGAGGGAAGTTTAATATTTGGATTATGTACAAACATTTAAAAGGCTTTTGGGAAACGCATGGAATATTGGCCTGCATAAAATCCTAACAATACCCAGATTACAATAAATCGGCTTAAATTTTCCATCACTTTTTCTTCTCCAAAAAGATATTCTCCTAAAAAAATAAAAGCAACAAATCCAATTAAAAACAGCATTCCAAAATATTCTCTTTTCATGATTTTAATTTTTATTATTCAAAAGATTGCATGTTTACTAATTTTGCATAGGTACCATTTTTACTGAGTAAATCTTCATGAGAACCTTGTTCTACTATCTCGCCTTTTTGCATTACTACAATTACGTCTGCTTTTTGGATGGTGGAAAGGCGGTGCGCAATGACAATTGAGGTTCTGTTTTGCATCATGTTTTCCAACGCAACTTGGACAAATTTCTCACTTTCTGTATCTAATGCCGATGTGGCTTCGTCCAAAATCATGATTGGAGGATTTTTCAAAACGGCACGAGCAATCGATAATCGTTGTTTTTGTCCGCCAGAAAGTTTGTTGCCACTATCGCCAATATTTGTTTCAATTCCGTTTGGTAAATCTTTTACAAACTCGTAAGCATTAGCAATTTTCAAAGCTTCGATAATTTCATCATCAGTTGCGTCGAGTTTGCCTAATGCAATATTAGCTTTAATAGTATCGTTGAACAAAATAGAGTCTTGAGTTACCAATCCCATCAACCCTCGTAGCGATTGCAAATCCATGTCTTTAATGTCAACATTGTCAATGGTGATTTTGCCTTCATTAACATCGTAAAACCTCGTCAATAAATTGGCAATCGTACTTTTTCCACTTCCTGATTGACCAACCAATGCCACCGTTTTCCCTTTTGGAACTTCAAGAGAAAAGTTTTTCAATACATTTTCATCTTCATATTTGAAGTTGATGTTTTCAATAGATATTTTATCGTTAAATGTTTCTTTTTCAATGGCATTTGGCATATTTGTAATCGTATTTTCGACCTCTAAAACATCAAAAACGCGTTCTGCTGCAGCCAATCCTGTTTTGACTTGGTATGAAGCTTTTGAAATTGCCTTTGCAGGTGTCAAAATGTTATAAGCCAATCCCATGTAAGCTAAAAATTTTGAGCCTTCAAGTAGTGGTAGTCCATTTGGAAAAGTATCTACTAAAACCATGTTTCCACCATACCATAATAATATTGCTATGACTACTATTCCCATAAATTCACTCATAGGTGAAGATAGGTTGTTTTTTACACCAATACTATTACTCAATTTATACAACCTTTCAATTGAATTGTTGAATTTTTCTCTGAAGGTATTTTCAGAATTATAACTTTTTACAACTTTTAAACCGCCAAGTGTTTCTTCGACAATAGAAATTAAATAACCATTTTCATCTTGAGCTTTTTTAGATTTTGCTTTTAAACTTTTTCCAATTTTTGAAATAATAAAACCAGAGATAGGAATAAAAATGAATACAAAAAGTGTCAATTTAAAACTTATGGCAACCATCGCTCCTATTGTAAAAAGAATGGTCATTGGCTCTTTAATTACTAATTCTAAAATATTAAAAAAGGAATTTCGAACTTCGTTAACATCGCCAAGCATTCTTGCCATAACATCACCTTTTCTTTTTTCTGAATAGTAAGAAACTGGTAAATCGATTATTTTATCAAACATTTTATTGCGTAAATCTTTTAAAACACCATTTTTAAGTAACATTAAGTGATTTAATGCCAGGTAATTGAATAAATTTTTTAATAAAAAAGTTGTGATAATAATGCATACAACTAATAATAAAGCATATTGTGCTCCATTTTCATTGGTTAGTTTTGTAATGTAAAAATAAAGATAATCTTTACCGTAAGTGGTTATGTCCAAAATAGAAATCCATTTAGGTTTTTCAATTATTTTTTCCGCATCTTTGAACAACACATCCAACATTGGAATTAAAGCGATGAAAGATAGTGTGCTAAAAAGCGCATACAAAATATTGAATACAACATTCCAAATTACATTTGATTTGTATGGTTTTAGAAATGGTATTAATTTTTTTAAATTTTCATCCATTAGTTTAATCGCATTTCTTTAATTATAGCGGCAATTTTTTTGTCCAAATACGTCTCAGCTGCCGGAATTTCTTCCAAGCTTTCGATAGCTGTATTCACACTGAAATAGAATTTTATTTTTGGTTCCGTTCCACTTGGCCGTGCACAAATCTTTGAGCCGTCTTCTAAATAATAAATCAACACATCTGATTTTGGAATGTTTAAAGTTTCCATTTCGTTAGTTAATAAATTCTTTGCTGTAGAGTTTTGATAATCTTCCA